>JAHEBB010000046.1 GCA_024642575.1 Trueperaceae bacterium
GCTGATTTTGACAGGCATTTTGGCAGACCTCTTTATTCAAAGAAAAATGAACTGGCTGCTAATGGGGATTCTATTAGCGCTTAGCAGCTTTCTTAGTAACTGGGTTTTGGGTTTAACTTTAGGTAATTTTAATTGGTATTTGGGGGCGCTTGGTTGGGGTTTGGTAGGAGGGCTTATCCTATCTGTCTTGCTAAGCCGTCTGGCACTAAGCTCGGCGAAAGCGTTGGAGCTTCGCTCATGAAAAAACTTCTCATTTTGGTGCTGATTTTTGCTGGAGGTATAAGCTTTGCCCAGTGGCAGGGAAAGCAAGGCTCGAGCGTTACCCTAAACGTTGATTATCAGGGTTTAAATCAACCAAGTACCCTTAGTATAAAAACCAACCCTGAAGTAAAAGGAGAGCTCCTTATTGATTTACATTTTCGTGGACCCCATCAAGCTCGTTTGGGCAAAACCGTAGTTCGACCTTTGAAAAACGGCGAGCTAAGTCTGCCTTATACCTTTAACCAAACAGGAGCATGGGGTATTTGGATGCGCTACGGCACGGGCATTGACACCTATCAGGAATATATCAGCTTTGATATTGCTGATACGCCAAGTTCACGAACCTATGGTGGGCTTTTTGAAGGTGACCTAGCCACCAAAGTACCAAGTTTTGTTCAGCCTATGGGCTTTGCTATTTTTGGCACGCTGTTAGCCATAAGTATTTTCACCGTGGTTTTTAGCATTCGCTGGGTTGGTCAAAAGAAACAAGGTCTTGCCTAACCTGTGTAGCCGCAAACACCCATACGCGGTGAATTGACAATGGGCAGATAAGGGTAATCATCCCAACCTCTGGCATGCGTTTTACAGTAAAACGGATTTTCTTCGTCATACATTTTCTCAGTGTGAAGCACACTAGCGGGTTTTCCGCATTTGCTGCAAGTCCATTCAGGAAGCTTATTTCTCGCCAATAAGCGTAGGTTTTGACTTAGCTTTCCCTCACGAATAGAAAGCACTTTCAGCTTTAAATTGGTTGTTGAGCCAAAATCATATTCATACTCAAATTTCAAACCCTCTTGAAAAATCTCAGAGATCTTTACGTCCATACCTCGCTCACGTCTTCGAACGGGCCAGCGCGATTCGGGAATACCGCGCTCCCGAAACAAAGCTAATAACTGGGCATTTTCCTCGGCTTCAAGGGCTTCGTCACCTTCATCGCCATCCTGAGAAGAATTGTAAAAGATATTGCTAATGGTAAAAGCGCTCAGGTGACCACAGCACTCGAGCCAAATGTCTCTTAAAAACTTATCAAGTACCCTTAGATTCGAGCTGCCCTTTAACTCGAGATCAAGCCAGTACTCAGATGCATAGCTTGCCTCGATACGTAACCTAAAAAGCTGACTACTTTTACCTGAATCTAAATCATGCTGAGCGGGGCAGCTTGCCAAATGCTTAGTCATACCTGCTTTGGTTGATTCATAGCCGCATAGCTGACATATACCGCGTGAGTGCTTAGTCATAGTATAAGTATAGAAGATTGTTGATCGGAATTCGTATCAAAACCAGTCTTTTTTCCAAAAGTAATAGAGCATACCACCAGCTGTGCTAAGCATAATAAGCCAAAGAAGCGGATAGCTAAATAGCCAGTGAAGTTCAGGCATATGGTCAAAATTCATGCCATAAACCCCAACTAAAAAACTTAAGGGAATAAAAATAGTAGAAATAATGGTCAATACTTTCATGACTTCATTCATGCGGTAACTAAGCTGGCTCAAATAAAAATCATGCAAGCTTGCCTGAAGATCCCTTAAAGACTCGAGCCCATCGGTGGCTTGAACCCCGTGGTCGTGCACATCTCTTAAGTAAAGCAGTACATCTTTCGAAAGCAGACTGGGCGCGTCACGCATCATTGAGTTAATCACATCTCTAACAGGCCAGATACCTTTGCGTAAGACCAGCAGTTCGTGGCGCAAACGCCTGAGTTGCATCATGATTTGCTTTGAGTTTCCCTCTATAATGTCTTCTTCTAAACTCTCGAGCTGATCGCCAAAGTGCTCCAGTACCCCAAAGTAGGCATCAACCAAAACATCTATCAGGGCATAAAACAAAAAATCAGCCCCTAATTTCCTGATACGGCTTTGTGGATTTTGTAAACGCTTACGTATGGGCTCAAACACATCGCCAGGAATTTCCTGAAAACTCAAGACAAAATTATCACCCAAAATCAAACTAAGCTGCTCGTTCTCGAGTTTGCCTTCTTTAACATAAATCATGCGCAAAACCACATAAACATAGCTGTCATAAAGCTCGAGCTTGGGGCGCTGATGAATGCTAGCAATATCTTCTAGCGTAAGCGGGTGCAAGTTAAACCGTTCACCAAAGGTTTCAATCAGCACTGTATCGTGTAAACCCTCAACATTTATCCAGAGTTTTTCTCCTTCGTCAGGTCTGTGTAGCGCCGTTACATCAATAGATTTTTCCTCTAGAATCTCGCGGTTAAAAAGGTGACTTGTTATCGTGACATGCTCGAGCTTTCGTTCACCTGTATACATAACCGTACCAGGTGCCATACCTTGTTTCTGGCTTTGCCCGGTTCTCATTGAACTATAGAGACTCATGCTTTTGGCTTTCATGAATAATTCGTACAGGAAAGCCTTCGCCAGCTGAACCTGCATAAAGCGTACGATGCGGGAAAGGAATTTCTATATGGGCAGCGTCAAAGGAGCGTTTGATATCTTCGTGAATACTGTTTAAGAGCTCGAGATAATTCTCTTTGGTCGCCCAGACTGAAAACTGAAAATTTATGGCAGACTCCCCAAAACCCTGAGCAATAATCAAAGGCGTGGGTTCTTCAAGACAAAGGGGATTGCGATCAGCTACGCCCAGCAAGGTTTCTTTAACTTTCCTTAGATCTTCCTTATAAGCAACCCCAAGTTTGACATCAATACGGCGAATGGGAAAACGGTTTAAATTGACAATTTCTGCCTTGACCATGGTTTCATTGGGGATACGCACCAATAAATTATCAAAAGTGCGAAGCTTGGTTGACAAAAGATCAACAGTCAAAACCTCACCTGTGCGGCCATTGACCGTGATAATATCGCCAACCTCTACAGAACGCTCCATTACCAAAAACAAACCACTAATAATGTTTGATACGGAGGTTTGTGAAGCAAAGCCGACAGCCAGGGTAACGATACCTGCTGCGCCCAGGAGCACACTAAAGTCAAAGCCTAATTCTTTTAAGCCTGAGATAAAAAACAGCAAAAAGATAGCGTAGCTGACTCCGCGCCTAAGAAGCAGGCGCTGTTGGGCTGTCAGACTGACAAAGGTTCGGTTAATAGTAAAGCGAGCAAGACGCGCCAATAAAAAACCTGCCCCAATCAAAAGGGCGGCTTGTAATAAGGGTACATACTGGTCAGCCTTACTTAAAGCTGCCAAATTGAGATTACTCAGCCAGTCTTTAATAGCTTGCATAAAACTCCTTCTTTGACCTTTGGGCAAGAGCAAGCCAAATAGAGCGTCGTTTTAATTTCAAGAACCGATCTATCTTATCCATGACTAAAGAGGCGGCTAAAAGCACGTGAAACCATATTCTTTTCAGCTCTTTGACGAGGATCAGCAACCCGCTCGGCCTTAGCGATTTCTCTGGGAGCGGCCTTGCCAAAACGAAGGGCAGCCAGATCACCACTCTCTTCACGGATTAAAGTCAGGCTTTGGGTCCAAAGCATATTGCCTGACTTATAAAGGGCTAGGTACATGACAGGTAATCTAACCTTTTCAAGGAGCAAGGGCTCTTTGGCTTTATTGTGAATACGCAAAGGGGTAAGAGCGCGGTGCGGTAACATAGCAATATCTAAAAGTCTGAGTCTTCCTTTAATACGACTGGCGTAACAAAGCTCTCCCTCGCGAGTCGAAGAACCAAACCAGGTATCTGAAGGTCTATAGAGTGGGTAGTCTTTAAGGACATCACGGTGCTCGCTGGCACTTATTCGTAACCAAAGTGAAGTGGTTACATATATGGTGACTTCTGCACCACTCTGAATATAAAACGGGTGCTCAGGCTTAATGACCACGGCACGATCAGCAAGCATCGGGGTGAAAAACAGTGTTTTAGGGCTTTGCTGAAAACTAAAATGATTAATCACGGTTTCAAGAGGAATGGCGCTGGCACCGACATTAGGCTCGAGCCTAACCTCTGAACGGTCATTGGCCTCCTCTTGCAAATGGGCAATACGCCACTCCTGCTCATAGCGCGTTATCCAAAATTTGCTTGGCCCGATATCCAAAGCATTGATTTCCCCTTCGTTTGCCCTAAATTCTCCCCACCAAATTTTAGGGTTAGAGCTGTCAAAGGCAAAAGACATAATGCTATTCTTTCATGTCAGCATGATGGAAACCTAAGCAAAAACTAACAGTCAGGCCCTTAACCCTGATTAATCTGCTAAGCCTTTCACTCTGATTCTCGGTAAGCTAACGGGTAAAACCCCTTGTGTTTCCAGCTCACCTAACCAAACCTTGACTGCCGCTCTTTGAGATACCTCAGCACCTCCATATGCAACAAGCAAGTTGGGAATATGAGGGAGTTCGTAGAGAAGGTAGGGGCTGCCAAAACTGGTGTAATAAACCTTAAAGTGTTCGGTAAAAAGAGAACGCCAGCCCCAGGTGCCAAAACTATCTAGCGTGACTCGAGCCGTTCCCATCGTCGTCATGGGGGTCACATATATGTTAATAAAAACAGCGTCACAGCTTTGTGCTAGTTCTTGAAGTTCAGAGGTTTTGGGGTTAAGCAGATGTTCTACTTGGAAGCCCCGATGGCTTAGCTCCGCATCAAAAATGTCTAAATCTGTCTGACCAAAAAAGGGATTTAATTTGCCAACGGTTACCGTTAGAACCTTGCTGCCTCGAGCTAGCTGGACGGGTAGCTCTACTCCGCGCAAAAGGGTCATGCTCTTATCTGCAAGACTCTGGCTTGCCGCTGCAAAGGATATTTTATCTTCAGGTGTAGCTGCGTTGCCAAAGGGTGCATCTACAAGATTTAATTGTGCTTTTAAGCTGAGGACACGCTTCGCTGATTTATAAATGGTTTCTTCACTTAAGTGACCCTCTCGAATAGCTTTTAAAACATAATCCAGATCACGTTCAGGGTCAGCGCCCAGGTATAGGTCAATACCGGCTGCCAGACTTTTAATCATGCGTTCTGCGGGTGCCGCACGTGAGGTCAAGCCTGCCATACTGGTACTATCAGAGACTATGAGCCCTGCAAACCCTAGTTCCTGACGTAAAAGCTGAATGAGTAATTTTTTGCAAAGGGTAGCAGGCGGCGCATCATCTGGATTATCGCTATAGCCTTGATAATCAGGCAAGGAAATATGACCAGGCATAATTGTCATAACGCCAGCTTCAATTACTTGTTTCCAAGTCTGCCCATAGGTTTCTAGCCATTTATCAAAAGGAAGATGATTAATAGTTGTGACCAAATGTTGATCGCGGTCATCTAGCCCATCACCCGGGAAGTGTTTGGCGGTTGCTGCTACACCGTTTTCTTGTAAAGCTTTGATTAAGGCCGACGATAAGTGGCCCACAAGTTCAGGCTTATCTCCCAGGGCACGAACATTGGTCACAGGGTTATTAAAGTTGTAATTAAGATCGATGTTGGGTGTGAGTACCCAGTTGATGCCCAATTGACGCGCCTCTATGGCGGTAGCTTTGCCTAACTGAGCCATAAGTGTTTCATCATTGGCAGCGCCAGCCGCCATGAGCATAGGGAAATCAGTGCCATAATCAGGCCATTCAGAGGCACCATGTTCCATATTTGCGACAACCAGTAGAGGGATGGGGGAATGGTTTTGGAGTTCCGATAAGAGCTTTTGGTAGCTAGCTGCTGACTTGGTACGAGCTGAGATACAGCCAAAAGGTAAACGCTCGAGCATTTTGAGCCATTCCCCTGCATCTTCTAAAGGGCGAGACACATTAAAAAGCTGAGCAATAGCGTGTTCAAGTGGTAGGCTATTAAGCGTACGTTCTACCCATTGCTGTTGTCGCGGATTAAGTAAAGGGTTCATCTTAAACTGTCTTTCTCCCTTGGCTAACGATGAGCTAAGGGTTCAGGGATACCGAAGTTTACCCCAAATATCCCTACGCCATAATTCGCTTTAAAAAGGGGCTTTGTTTGAGATTTCGTCAAGCTAAACAGAACCCTCAACAGACCCACGTTGTATTCATAAGAGCAAATCTCTATTTAAATTCCCTGCTTTTGACGCTAAACTGTACAAGATTTAGAAAGGATAAAATAATGTCTTTAGATGCATTAGCAAATGTCTGGACGCATCTGACTCAGATGCAACCTGTTCGTGGTGAAGGTATTTATCTTTATGATGAGGCAGGTAAGCGCTATACAGATTTTACGTCTGGCATTGGGGTTGTTAATACAGGTCACTGCCATCCCAAAGTCGTCAACGCCATCAAAGATCAGGCAGATAAATTAATTTTTGGGCAGATTAACTGTGTGATTCCTCCGCAAACGATTGCTTTAGCCGAGAAGCTAAGGGAATTAACCTCTCCTAGAATTGATACGTTCTTTTTTTCCAATAGTGGTGCTGAGGCTACTGAAGCTGCCTTAAAACTTGCACGGCACGCTACCCAGCGCACCAACGTTATTGTGTTTCAGGGTAGTTTTCATGGACGCACCTCACAGGCCATGGCCATGACCACCTCTAAAACGGTTTATCGTTATAAATACCACCCCTTGCCAAGTGGGGTTTTTGTCGCGCCTTTTCCTTACGCTTATTATTATGGCTGGGATGAAGAAACGACGGTTGAGTTTTGCTTAAAGCAGCTCGAGCATCTATTGAAATCGCAATCTGCCCCGGATGAAACCGCCTGCATGATGATTGAGCCTGTCCTGGGTGAAGGGGGCTATGTACCCGTACCTAAAAGCTTTTTACAAGGCTTGCGCAAAATTGCCGATAAATACGGCATTTTACTGGTCATTGATGAAGTGCAAAGCGGCTTTGGTCGCACGGGTAAGTTCTTTTCTTATGAGCACACCAATGTTGAGCCGGACATTATTGTCATGGCAAAAGGTCTAGGAAGTGGCATGCCCATTTCAGGTATTGCTTCACGCAAAGAACTTATGGATAAATGGCTTCCTGGTACGCATGGTGGTACTTATGGCGGTGGCAATGCTGTGGTCATGGCAGCGGCAAAAGCTGGCGTTGAGGCAATCCTGTCCGAAGATTTACATGGAAATGCTGCGCGGATGGGTGAAAGACTCATTCAAGGTTTAAGAGATTTGCAGCTCGAGTTTCCTGCAATTGGTGACGTGCGTGGTCTGGGTCTTATGGTTGCCACCGAATTTAGCGATCATGAGGGTAATCCAGATGGTGCCACTTGCCAAAGGGTACATAAAGCTATGCTCGAGCAAAATACCTTGCTATTAACCTGTGGAACTTACGGCAATATCATTCGCTGGATTCCGCCTTTGGTTGTCACCGCAGCTCAAATTGATGAGGCCCTAGCCCAGTTTAGAGCATCGCTTGAAAAAGCCTCGAGCGTTCCTGCCTAAAGGGTGGAACCTCCCTAGCAGACAGTCCGTTTAGCTTTAAGTTTGAAAGCTGTCTCAGACAAGCCTTTTAGCTAAGGGTTCGCTATTCACATCGGTCTGCTCAATACCCCTTACCTCCGTAAATCTAATAAACCCACTTATTTTCCCTTTTCCCGAAAGGAATTCATGCCAACCATAAAGCTTGTAACAGAAATACCTGGCCCCAAGAGCCAAGCCATCATTGCTCGCCGTGAGGCAGCCAGTGCCAGAGGCGCTGCCAAACTCACCAATATTGCTGTAGAAAGTGCTGTTGGCGCTGCCGTTAAAGATGTCGATGGCAATACCCTACTTGACTTTGCTGGGGGTATTGGCATGCTGGCTGTAGGGCACTGTCCTCCTACATTAGTAGATGCTGTAAAAGCTCAAGCAGAAAAAATGATTCATAACTGCGCCATTGTCACTACCAGTGAACCGATGGTCGAACTGCTCGAGCTCTTAAATGAGATTGCCCCAATTGAGGGGCCTGCCAAAACGGTTCTCATGAATAGTGGTGCAGAAGCCGTAGAAACAGCTGTTAATATTGCCCGCTCCTATACCGGCAGACCTGGGATTATTGTATTTGAAGGCGCATATCATGGTCGTACCAATTTAACTCTGACCATGACCAGTAAATATGCTCTGTTTAAAAAAGGATTTGCGCCTTTTGCGCCTGAAGTTTACCGTCTTCCCTTTCCTAATCTTTACCGTAAACCTGACGCTATGACAGAAGATCAGTTTGTAGATTACGCCATTTCGCAACTGGAAAATGCACTCATTTCTCATGTTGACCCAAGTGCCGTAGCTGCTATTGTGATTGAGCCTGTTCAAGGGGAAGGTGGCTTTATCGTAACGCCTGAGCGTTTCTTAAAGCGCATTCGTGAGCTTTGCAGTGAACACGGCATGCTGATGATTGCCGATGAAATTCAGTGCGGTATGGGGCGTACAGGTGAGCTGTTTGCCGTTAACCATTATGGTATTAAGCCAGATATGTTGACTTCAGCCAAATCACTGGGTGCAGGTTTGCCGATTTCAGCCATTATTGGTAAAGCAGAAATCATGGACGCACCTCACCCAGGAGGTCTAGGTGGCACCTACAGTGGCAGCCCGATTGCCTGTGCAGGTGCTATAGAAGCTATCAAAATGATTAATACCGCTCAGTTTTTAGAGAGAGCCAAGCAACTTGGTGAGCGCTTTCGCAAACATTTGTTAAACATCCAAAAAGAAAATGAGATGGTTGGCGATGTACGTGGTTTAGGGCCAATGCTGGTGATTGAGTTCGTCAAAGACCGCAAAACCAAAGAGCCCGTTAGCGCGCAAGAGGTAGTTGCAATCACAGCTGCCGCTTTGCAAAAAGGTCTAATCATTTTACGCTCAGGGCTTTACAGCAACTGTATTCGCCTTTTACCGCCTTTAATTTTGACCGATGAGCAAATCGATGAAGGTATGGAAATATTGGCAGAAGCAGTTAGAGTAAATACTAAGCAGGGCGTACTAGGCTAAAAAAGCCTCGCGCAAAGTAAAAAATGGATAGCAAATTATCTGCTATCCATTTTGCTTTTTGAGGTTTTATACTAAACCCGATAATACGCTTAATAGACTCTAACGAGATTTATGACGCTCACATCGGGTTTAGTATTTGTTTCAACGATCAAAGATCGCGATTAATTCTTTAAGAATTAATCGGAAAGGGTATTAACGCTACTAGCGCATGGAGAATTCAGTGCCGTAGCCTGTTTGGGCTAACAGTTCTGGGCCGTCCCAGCCGTAGCGTACAAGCTCGAGCTCAACCTGACGTACACCCCAATTAAGCGCTTCTGACATATGCGGAAACCAGACATCAATCTGTTGGGTCTTCCGCGGATTCATGGTGTCTTCAACAATAAAAAGACCTTGACGGTCAAGCATCGACTGGTATTTTCCGTAGCCTCTGCCGTTGTACCAGCCGCCCAAATCCTTTAGGCGAACAAGTGAACCGTAGGGAATATTTTGATTTAAAAGGTCGCGGCTAACCGCAATAATGCCAAACCTAGTCTTGCTACCGATAGCAGTAATATGGGGGCTGTTATCAGTTTGCTCAACCAGTGAATTATAAGCAGTCGACTTTACTTTTAGGCTGTAACTTGCTTCAGGGCCTGCCAAAGGTGCATTTTCATCTACCATAGGCTGGGGTCTAATAATAGTCACTGTCACGCTTGGGTTAACCGTCACGTCTATTAGGTCTGGGGTGTTAAAAGCGGTAATCAAAGCGACCAGTACGGCAGCTACCACCACCAGCTTTCCACTCATATGCAGTGCCATTGACACCTCCAAGCAGAGGACTTTAGCACAGTTTTATGAGATTTCTTAGTAAATTGGCTGGACTTTCTCGAATTCATAGCTATAGTTCGCCTCACTAACCACCCTAAGTTTGAATATACCTATGTATGAACGCATAACTAGAGAACTCTAAATGAGTTTTGTTTGGTTTTTATTACATAGCTTAGGGCTCGAGCTTAAGGTGTTAATATAGCCCACCGAAATAGAACACAAACTCTTAGCTAGAGAGCCTAACACAAGACCTTTTTTAAAGACTATAGGCAAACTTATGTTGTACTTTATAAAAAAGTACAATCCTTTTTGGTAAACAGTCAAATTCATCTAGGGCAAAAACCTCTGTTTTTTGCACCAAAATAGGGTAAACTAAAACCTTATGAATGAGAAAGATACTGCCTTTTATGGGGCCTGGAAAAATTTGCTTGACTGGATGAAAGAGTACGCTGTCAAAAATGAGGGGGTTATGTTTGAAAAAGAGGCTGATTTTCCCGATTATATTTATCGTATGGAGCGCCCTTACGATTTGCCAACAACGGTGATGAGCGCTAGTTTATCTGACCCAGAAGGTAACCCCATTTTACTTATTTCTGCTAGCCCCAGACATACTCTTTTTAAAGAGATTGTTGTTCATCCCTTTGAATCCCATAGTTATCGCAAACTAAAGTATAGTTCTGACAAAGCTGCTCTGGTTGAAAGTAAGCGAGTCTTTAGTAAAACCATGCTCTTTGAACTAGCAGATGATCTTTTTGGAGTTCATGCCTGAGTAAGGACAAAGGGTTAAAACCAGATGCCGAACTTCGCCTTGCAGCTCGAGGGGGGCTTTGTTCTGATTGTAAGTATAGCCGTCTGGTCAAAACTACAAAAGCTAGTTTGTTTGTGCTTTGTAAGCATCCCGATTTACCCAAGTATAGTTCTCAGCCTGTTCTGTCTTGCCCTTTTTTTACCTTTTCTTTACCCTTTGAACCCAAGTAAGTTCTCAGATAGAGACTTAGTAAACCCTTTTAAGGTATAGGTCTCATCCTAATGAGAGCATCTGCCCTGATATACTGCACTATTAAATGCTCTTTAGCAAAATGCTGAAGCTTTGAAAACGTCTTTGAATGAGCTAGCCGAATCGGGCACGGCAAGGTGGAGTGAATGTTTAGACCCTGGCAGGAAATTGGTGTTGATTTAGGAACCGCAACGGTTCTTATTTATGTGAAAGGCAAAGGTATTATGCTCCGCGAGCCTTCGGTGATCGCAATGGGTCGTGATACCGGGGAAGTTAAAGCCGTAGGTGAAGAGGCGTACCGTATGTTAGGTCGTACACCCGGCAATATTGTGGCGGTAAGACCCATGAGAGATGGGGTTATTGCTGATTATGATCTAACTGAAAAAATGCTTATGGCCTTTATTAAAAAAGTCAGAAAAGGGCCCTTTAGTTTTCTAAAACCCAATATCATGGTTTGTGTTCCTAGTGGGGTAACCGAAGTAGAAAAACGCGCAGTTTTGCAAGCTACCCGTAAAGTCGGGGCACGCAAGGCTTACTTAATTGAAGAACCCTTGGCAGCAGCCATCGGCTCAGATGTAGACATTGCCCAACCTACAGGAACCATGATTGTTGATATTGGTGGGGGCACTACTGATGTCGCTGTTATTAGTTTGGGTGGCATTGTCGTAAGTGAGTCTTTGCGCATCGCAGGGAACGAATTTGATGAATCAATCATTCGCTATGTAAGACATAAAGAAAACTTGCTTATAGGTGACCGCACCGCAGAAGAAATTAAGATGAAAATTGGGGCAGCGCTTATTTTAAATCCTGAAGATGTTAAAGAAATGGATGTGCGGGGCCGTGATCTTATCAATGGTCTGCCTAAAACCGTTCAGGTCAACAGTGAGGACATTGTAGAAGCCCTTAAAGAGCCTTTACAAAAGATTGCTGATGGGGTTCGCCGCGTCTTAGAAATGTCGCCTCCTGAACTGGTCGCAGATATTATTGATAGAGGCATCATTATGACCGGCGGTGGGTCGTTACTCAGAAATTTTGACGCCCTGCTAAGGCAAACAACTGGCATTCCTGTTGTTGTAGCTGAAAATGCCACCGATAGCGTAGCAATGGGGACAGGTCAGGCACTCGATATGCTTCATGTTTTGCGCGACACCCTCATTTCTGATAAGTTCTTAAGGCGCTAAGCTGGTAAGCAAGTTAAAAGCTAGGCTTTTAACTTGCTTCACTTTTCACATGAGGCTTAAACCGTATGCTTTAAAACTGATGCAAGACTTAGTCAAACGCTATAGCCTTTTAGCGTGCGTATTTCTTATTAGCCTAGTGCAAGCCAGTAGTTTTCCGCTCGAGCAGGTAGTGCCTGGTTTATCAGGCTACGCCTTAACGGCCGGTACAGGTAATTTAATCGAGCGCTTTCCCGTTCAGGTTTTAGGTGTTCAGCAGGATGCCGGTACAGGGTTTCCGCTTGTGCTGGTAAAAGCCAGTGGGCCTTTTATTGAGCAAACGGGGGGCGTAGCTGCAGGTATGAGTGGAAGCCCCGTTTATTTGCCGAGTGCAAGTGAGGACGCTTTGCTGGGGGCCATAGCTTATGTATTTCCTAGCTCTGATCATAGTCTAGCACTTGTTACCCCCATTGATATTATGCGAGGGGTGAGTAGTTCGAGCCTGAGTTTTAAGCCCTCAGGGCCAGAGTTTGCAAGTTTGGGAGAAGCGGTTTCAGTGGCCACTCCTATTCTTATGTCGGGGCTAAGCGAGCGGGCTGCCAAAGTGCTTAGTCCCCTCTTTAAAAACAGCCAACTCAGTAGTTTTCCCGTGCAGGTTTCAAGTATTTCTGCTTGGGATGAATCGGCGTATAAGCTCGAGCCTGGTAGCGCCATCAGTGTGCAACTGGTTAAAGGCGATGTAACCCTGGCCGCTGTCGGTACCGTAACAGCCATTGAAGACGGTACGGTCTACGCCTTTGGGCACCCGTTTTTTGGCGAAGGTGAGGTTTCTTTTGCCTTTGCGCCTGCCTATATTTCTTATATTGTCCCAAGTGATGTCGTCCCTTTCAAACTGGCCAATAATGGTAAAACCTTACTGGGTACCATTCAAGAAGATAGACCGCCTGCGATTGTTGGCGAGTTAGGTTCAGAACCCAGCTTTTTACCTATTACCCTAACCCTAACAGCCAAGGGAACAACCACGACCAAGCATTTTGAGATTAGTAATGATCAGCGTTACTACGCCCCCTTACTGGCGAGCGCAACCTTACAACTATTTGATGAAGCCTATCAAAAGGTGGCAGCAGGTACCTCAGATTTAGCCTGGGAGATTAGTTTGACAAATGGCACCATCATTAGAGTGCTTGAGCAAATTACCGACCCGAGCGACATTGCTAGCATTACGGCAGGTTTGGCAGCAGAACCTTTACAAATTATTGCCAATAATATTTTTGAAGATGTGCAGATTGAGCGTATTGCCCTTAATATAAGCTATGAAGAAAGCGAGCGTTACGCTGAAATCGTTGAACTGGTTGCCGATCAAGAGGAGCTTGAGAAAGGTGAAGCTCTAACACTTCATATACGTCTCCAGCCTTACCGAGCTGACCCAGAAGTTAAAACGATTAGGCTCGAGCTACCAGAAAATGCAGAGGGTAATCTTGATATCACCGTACGCGGTGGTATGGAAGGCAGTGATGGCAATGCCCCCGATGGTGAACCCATCTTATCCTTTGCCGAACTTGTCGCAGCGCTTAATGACAATATAGAATCAAGTGAATTGATTGTTGAAACAAACATAGATGGCGATACCGTGCGGCTCGAGCGCCTTAGTTTTCCTTATCTTGTAAAAGGGGAAGAATTTATCAGCATTAGTATCTCAACGGGAGATGAAGCAGAAACCTCTGAAGATTCTGCACCTGAGCCAGAAAAAGATCCAGCTGAACCTGAAATGATGCTTCCATGAGTCAAAAGGAGAAAGCTCAAAAGGCCAGTGATTTGGCTAAACTTCTCGGAGCAGAGATGCTAGGGGATGACACAAGCATTAAAAGGCTCAGTGACAGCGCCTCTGTGCAAGCAGATAGCATTGTGGTTTTGGGAAAAGCTGAGGATGCTAAAAAGCTGAGGCAAAGGCCAGGAGCTTTGGTATTAAATCAAGCTTTAGAGGGTTGGGGTACCCAACTTATTGTTAAAGATACGCGGCTAGCTTTGGCACTACTCAGTCAGGTGTTTGGGCTCGAGCCAAGTTTCGCCAAAGGTATTCACCCGACTGCCGTTATTCATGAAACAGCCCAGCTAGCAGAGGACGTTCAAATTGCGGCTCATGTCGTGATAGCAGAAAATGCCCTGATTGGTTCTGGAACCCAAATTGGGGCAAATTGCTATTTTGGAGCAAACGTTACAGTGGGTAAAAATTGCACGGTCTATCCAGGGGTAACTGTGTATCCTGAGTCAAGGATTGCAGACCGCGTACGGTTGCACGCAGGTGTTGTTATCGGAAGTGATGGTTTTGGCTATGCCAGAGGCCCCAGAGGAGCGGTAAAAATACAGCATTTGGGAAGCGTAACAATTGAAGATGATGTTGAGGTGGGTGCTAACACCTGTATTGATCGTGGAACTTTGGGTGAAACCGTCATAGGGGCACGCAGCAAAATCGATAACCTCTGTCAAATTGGTCATAATGTTCAGATAGGCTCTGATTGCTTGATTGCAGGTACCGTGGCTATTGCTGGCAGTACGAGTCTGGGGCGTGGCGTTATCTTGGGTGGGGGTGCAGGTGTGGTTGATCATGTTCATATTGCTGATGGAGCCCAAGTTGGAGCGCGCTCACTCGTGACCAAATCGATTCCCGCAGGGGAAAGCTGGAACGGTTACCCCGCCGAACCCTACAAGAAATACGTCCGTAAGCACTATCTTTTAGGTAAGCTCGAGCGCATCTGGCAAAGCGTTAAGGAAAACTAGGTCAATGATTAAGGGCTACGGACTTCACACGGGTGTGTTTTCTGAGGTTCGTTTTCATCTTGATGAGGGCCCTGTACGGTTTCGCCGAGCTAAGGTCGAGATTGAGGCCCATGTTAGCAATGTCATAAGTACGGAGCGGTGTACGGTTCTTGGAAAATCAGGCGAGACGCTTGCTGTTGTCGAACATTTGCTAGCAGCTTTGCATGTACGGGGCTGGTGGAAAAATCTTGTTATTGAAGTAAGCGATAAAGAGATACCGATTTTAGATGGTTCGGCACAGGGTTGGCTCGAGCCTCTTGCAGACTTAGGCAAAGCCCCTGAATTTCCCAAAGCTTTTAACTTAACTAAGCCCTTTGAGCTAACCATTGAACAATCCAGCCTTAAGGCAAATCCAGGACATGCCCAGCTAAAGGTTGAAATAGCTTTTGACCACCCTATGATTGGTGAGCAAATTTGGTCAGGAGAGCCAGCTAGCTACCATGAAGTCCTAGACGCTCGCACATTTGGCTTTTTGCATGAGCTTGAATACTTGCGAGAAAAAGGACTTGCTTCACATGCTAGCCTAGAAAATGCTATTGTCTTTGATGAAAAGGGTGCACTGCAGGCATTGCGTTATGCCAATGAACCTGTACGTCACAAAGCAGTTGATGCACTGGGAGACCTTTACTTGTTAGGCAAACCTCTATGCGCAAGCCTAAATATCGTGCGAGGATCGCACCATTTACATATTGCTTTTGTTCGGGAACTTCTTAAACAGTTTGGAACTATTCATGAAACGGCTTAAGGTTGCGGTTGTTGGCATTGGGGTTATGGGTAGGCATCATGCCAATATTTATGCCGCTCTGCCCCACGTTGACCTGGTCGCCGTTGTTGAGCCTGATGATTTTCGTCGTTTTGAGGCGTCAGCACAGTTTGATGTATCAGGTTACGCAAGTATTGATGAGCTTTTAAGACATGAAACCCTTGACGCGGTAAGCATTGCAGCGCCTACAAGTCTACACTTTGATCTAACACAAAAATGCCTTTATGCCGGGGTTCACGTATTAGTTGAGAAGCCTGTCGTTGCTGATGTTGGTCAAGCTCGTTACCTTATGGATTTAAGTCGCAAGCTTGGTTTGATTTTACAAGTGGGTCATATAACCCGTTTTTATCAAGCGGTACAGCTATTAAGACGAGAGGTTAAGCGCCCTTATCTGATAGAGGCGCGTCGGCTAACACCTAACGCCCGTATTCAAGATGTAGGTGTCATTTTAGACTTAATGATTCATGATATTGACATTGTCTTGGGTCTGGTTGATTCAGAGGTTAAAAGCATGACGGTAGCCGGGCACGCCTTAAAAGCAAATGCTCCTGAAGATGTAGCCGCGGCACAGATACAGTTTAAAAATGGTTGCATTGCGCGCTTTTTAGCTAGCCGCATTGCGACAAATTCAGAACGTACCTTTATTGTTACTGAGGCAGATCAAACAACCAAGCTGGATTTTGCCAAAGAACCCTATACCGAAATGGCCGTTTACAAACCGCAGAAAAATGAAAATGGCAGCAACCATGTGCAGGTGAATGTACGCACGGTTCATGAAGAAAACCCCTTACGCGAAGAGTTGCAGCACTTTTTAGCGCGAATTCGCAATGATGCAGAACCCATTGGTACGCTAGAAGATGATTTGCGCTCTCTGGATTTCGCTACGCAGCTAATTGCCAAGCTCGAGCGTACCGAATCATCCGACTTGGTTCAACAAGTTATCAAAACACTTTAGCCCTTCCCCTTAACAAAAAGGTAAACTAAACCCCATGACTGTTGATGTAAAAGCTATTTTGCCGCACCGTTTCCCCTTTTTACTGGTAGATAAATTTGTCTCTCAAGAAGGTGACACCTTTGAATGCCTTAAAAACGTAAGTTTTAATGAGCAGTTTTTTCAAGGTCATTTCCCTCAAGAAGCTGTAATGCCGGGCGTGCTTATTATGGAGGCGTTGGCACAAGCGGCTGCTGTAGGTCTGGCTGTACGTGAGGGCTTTCAAGGGGGCGAGCTTGGTTATTTTGCAGCGATGGATAAAGTAAAATTTAAGCGAAAAGTAGTGCCGGGTGATCAGCTAAGGCTAACAGGAAAAATCATTATGTTTCGTAGAAGCATCTTAAAAGTTGAAGCTAAAGCTCTGGTTGGTGATGAGCTTGCGGCTGAAGGCGAACTAACCTTTGCTTTTCCAAACCTGGCGCGTTAAGTTCTATGGACATCCATCCATCTGCCCTAATTCACGCTGATGCCCGACTTTCGCCCAATATCAAAATTGGTCCTCATGTTGTTATTGAGGCGGATGTTGAAGTGGGGGAAGGTAGCCTTATAGAAGCAGGTGCCATCCTTTACTCGGGTTCACGTATTGGCAAACATTGCAAGATTGGGCCTTATGCCGTTGTGGGGGGGACTCCCATGGATAGTCACTATCAGGGAGAAAGTAGTTACGCTGTCCTGGAAGATAAAGTTGAGCTTCGCGAATTTGTAACGGTGCATAAAGGAACGGGGGAAGGCGCAGAAACCCGTATTGGCGAGGGCTCTATGATTATGACCTATACCCATATCACTCATAACTGCAAGATAGGTAAGGGAGTCACCCTGGTTACCAGTGTGCAACTAGGGGGTTACTGTGAAGTCGGTGACTATGCTTTTGTGGGCTCAACGACGATTATGCATCAGTTTTGCCGCATTGGTGCTTACGCTGTCACAGGGGGTGGCACGGCCTCCAATCAGGATATTTTGCCCTTTAGTATGGTTTACGGTATGCCAGCCAAACACTTAAGATTAAATAAGGTGGGGCTCGAGCGCCGTGGTTTTAGCGGAGAGCGCTACCGTCATCTAGAAAAAGCTATTCGTGCTTTTCGTCGCCGTGATTGGGATTTGCTAGAGCAACTCGCTAATGAAAGTGATGATGTCAAACAAATGCTCGAGTTTAAACAAAGTAGTCAACGGGGCATCTGTGGTTTTATCTAAAAAGACGGATGGCATCATTCTGACAGATGATCTAACGCTATCCATTCAGTTCTGTCTTTTTCCTAAACCCTCACAACCCTTACTGCCTACTCTATACCCCTATCAAAGACTATTCCTTTATGAGAGTTTTAAGGTATAGTTGGAAAGGAAAAGTATCCCTAAGGTCTAAAGAGGATGTTTTAGATTAACTGTTTTAAATCGGTTGAAGGTCATAATCAGGCTATATGCGTAACATTTCAAGAGGTTTAAACCGTGCAAATGGATAGTCCGAGCTATAAAACTGCAGAGGCATTTTATGAAGCTTTACTCGAGCTAAATCAAGACGATTTAGCCAAAATCTCTCAGCCAGACGAAAGCACTTTTCGTGACCCTGAAGAAGATGAGTCAGAGGTTTCAGCTACTGAGCATAATCCCTATCAGCGACGACGTGACCCAAGAAATGGTGAGCTTTATTATGTGCATAGGGCGATAGCTGAGTGGAAATTAGGCAGAGCCTTAAACCCTGGTGAAGTTGTGCATCATGACAATGGCGACAAACGCGATAATCACCCTGATAATGTTTGGGTCTTTAGTTGCCAACGGGCGCATATGCTGTATGAAAACTACCGTCTTAGGGAGCGCCAGGGAATAATGCATCTTTTTTTGATAGAGACCTTGCTCGAGCGTGAAGGTCTTTGGGTCGTTAGCTAAGGCTGAAATAAGCCAGCTTAAAGTAATGTTTTATTCTTTAGAAACCTTTTAAATGTCTAAAAATGCCAGAAGTCCTTACCCTTTTAGGCGTCAGGTTGCTAATAGCCGTTTTAGTAGTGCGCTTTTTGAACATTACTATGAATGTGCCAACGATGATGAGAGCCTTTTGCAAATCTGGTGCTATACAGACAAACTTTCTTATAAAGTAGGGGAAACCGTCCAGTTTCATATTTCAACTACAGCCAATACGTTTGAACTGATTTTACAAAGAGAAGGGGCAAGGCTCGAGCCTGTAGCGCACTACAAAAACCTGGCAGGAAGGTTTCACCCAGCGCCCGAGAATTGCTCAGTTGAGGGCTGTAACTGGCCAGTTAGCTTTGAACTAAACATTCCAGAGCATTGGCGCTCAGGTGCTTATATTATTACCAGTCGGGTTTTTGACGAAGACGGTAAAGCCTTAGACCAGTACCACATCATCTTTGTTCGTACAGCAAAAACGGCTCCCCTTTTGCTCATTGCCGCTACCAGTACCTGGTTTGCTTACAACGACTGGGGAGGTTCGAATCATTATCAGGGGATAACAGGAGTTAATCAAAATCAGTATTCACCTGTTGTCAGTACCCAGAGACCCTTTAGTCGCGGCTTTGTGGTTTTACCCAAGGGTGCGCCGCGCATCCCTATTCGTGAAAAATTAGCACCTGGGGCGGTTCCACGTTACCCACACATGGAGTGGTCGTATGCACAGGGCTACAGCAAAAAATACGCTTCGGCAGGTTGGGCGAGTTATGAAAGTCATTTTGTGCGCTGGGCAGAAGCCGAAGGCTTTGAGCTTGATATTGCCAGTCAGACAGATTTACATTTTGGACAAATAGACTTAAAGACTTATAAGACAGTTGTCACTTTAGGTCATGATGAATACTGGTCCTGGGAAATGCGTGACCAGCTAGACGCCTACCTAAACGCAGGCGGACATTTTGCCCGTTTTGGCGGCAATTTCCTCTGGCAGATTCGGCTCGAGGACGAAGGCAAAACGCAGGTTTGTTATAAATACCGTTTTGCAGAAGACCCTTATTTGCAAAATACTGAGCAATCTCACCTAACGACCACCTGTTGGGAAGCTGAGCCTGTGAATAGACCAGGCTCGAGCACCGTTGGCTTAAATGGCACCCGAGGCTTTTATGCAGGCTGGGGCGTGGCTGTGCCTAGAGGTAGTGGCGGCTTTACTGTGTACCGACCAGAGCACTGGCTTTTTAATGACACTGATCTTTACTATGGAGATGTTTTTGGGAGCGAAGCCAAGATTTTTGGTTATGAGGTAGATGGTCTTGATTACCTTATAAAAGATGGTTTGCCGTACCCAGAAAAAGCCGAAGAGACTTATATTGAGATTTTAGCGATGGGCTTAGCTACGCTTGCTGAAGACAATCATGGGCACTACGGCGCTGAACTCTTTATGGGTGACGAAGATCTAGATTTTGTGGCTCGAGCTTTGGGTGTGTA
>JAHEBB010000386.1 GCA_024642575.1 Trueperaceae bacterium
ACGCTCTGACTTTAAATCGGCAGTTTATGCAAGGTTTTTTTCATGATTCTGATCCCTCAAGACAGCTTAGTTTAAGGGGCACAGCAACAAAAGCTGCTGTGCCCCTAGGCCTTAAGGTCTAAAGATACTTTTCAAACCAAGCAAGTGTATCTAACCAGGCTTGACTTGCTTGCTCCTCCACATACCTTTAAAGACGTTCTGTTCAGTTTGCCAGATACGCCAGCAGATGGAATTGGTTCACGTATTAGTAGAGGTGCTTAAGCACACTTTCTGCAGTTTTAAGAACTGCTTTTGCACTATTAACATCTAGCGAAATGATTTCTTCAAAAAGGCGTTCAATTACTGCTATTTGCGTTATTACACCAAGTGCAGAACCGCCGGCCAGGGGACCATCTTCATTACTCCCTGCAAGTAAAGTCATTTCTACGGTTTTGGTTAAATGGCTTTTGGGGTGATTAGTAAGTGCGATGGTTCTCGCACCACTTCGAATAGCATATTGGGCAATTTCATTAATATCAATGGTTGAGCCTGAATTGGAAACAGCTACCAAAACAGAGGTTTCATTAAGAATACTAGCTGCCATAAGACCTGTATGCATATCTGAATGAAAATCGGCAATGATGCCTGACCTTAAAAGTCGGTACTGTAAATACTTCCCTACTTGAGCCGAAGCACCAATACCAACAATTAAAACTGTTTTTGCCTCAAGGATTGTTATGGCAGCCGTATGTAAGATTTCATGGCTAAGAACATACTCCGTATTGGTTATAGCCGAGCGAATCTTAGAGAACAGACTATTTTGATCAGTTTCACTTTTACCTAAGGCTTTCACTGCTGAATCAACTGCAAGCGAAAGCTTCAATTCCTGAAAGCCAGAAAACCCTAAAACTTTGCACCAACGAATGACCGTTCCCTCACTGCATGTAGCTCGCGCAGCCAGTTCTTCAACCGTCATATGTGTAACAGCTATAGGGTTATCAATCACAATCTCGGCAATCCGTTTTAAAGCCCTAGACATAGTTGGTAGCATAGACTTATTAAGGGCTAAAACATTATGGTTTTTGGTTTGATTTTGCGCTTTAATCATAATAAAAGACTTAGTCCCAAGTTTTTCTGTTCTAGTTTAACAGGGCTAATGCAGAGCTTGGTAAAACCATCCTGTCGTTAGCTCGAGCCGAGTCAGAGCTGTTCCCACCGTTACTGCCCAGGCACCCTCATCAAGCGCCCGTCTAGCCTGACTAGGTGTATGAATCCTACCCTCTGCCATAACTCTCATGTTTCTATTTGCCATTTCTCTTATGAGATTAAAATCAGGTTCTTCTGGAATCGCAAGGGGTCCATCAAGGTAGCCTGAAAGGGTGCTGCCAACAATTTCACACCCACAATCCCAGGCATGGTTTGCATCTTCTAAAGAGGCACAGTCGGCCATTAAACATAGGTCCAAAGTTTTTCCGTAGCGAATCAGCTCAGCAACAGGAACCGGACGTTCTCTTAGGGTAGCGTCAAATGCTACAATATCGGCACCCGCCTTAGTTAACGCCTTAAAATCTTCTGGGAATGGCGAAATATATATTGACCCCTGGTCATGTTTAACAATACCAATGACAGGTATCTCAACCTCATTTTTGACAGCTTTTACTCTGCTGACACCTTCTATTCGTAAGGCTGACGCCCCACCAATTTCGGCAGCTTTTGCCATGGCAACCACAAATTCATCCTTATCAAGCGGACCACCAATTACCGGCTGACAGGAAACAATGAGAGCACGCTCGCCAATTTTATTAATAACCGTTGAGTTCATAAACTACCCCTTTATTGCTCCTGAGGTTAAAGACTCGCTAATTCGCCGGTACATGACAATCCCCAGTAGACTAGGAATAAACGTGCCAAGTATCATAACGGCTGCTGCTACCCCCCACTGCACGCCACCACCACTGGCCGAAAAGAAAAAGGAAGCACCTACTGTCATAGGAACAGCACGCCTTGTGGTAAGAATGAGACCAAAAAGATACTCGTTCCAGGCCGTAATAAAGCCAAACACCAGACAGGTCGCAATACTAGGCCAGGCCAGCGGGAACACAACATGCCTTAATATATGCCGAGTAGAAGCACCATCAATCCTCGCAGCTTCGTCTAAGTCCTTAGGTATTTCTGCAATGGCATTAACCAGTAAGACCAACGTCAAGGGTAAATTGACCAGAGTCAGAATCAATCCAAGTCCTAATCTGGTATCAAGAAGATGGGTAACTTGAAACAGCATATAAAGAGGAATGGCAAAAATCACCAAGGGAATAGCCCGAAGATTAACTACAATTGGTAGTAACCATGATCTGGCAAAACCAAGGCGAGCAATGGCGTAAGCTGCAGGTAGGCAAACTAGCAAGGGTAAAAATGCACCAATGAGTGATGCAATAATGCTATTCCAAAGTATAGAAAAGATATCGAAACGATCAGCCATATTAAATATTTGCTGGTAATTACTTAGACTTGGGGCCTTTATAAGCAAACTCGGGTTTATACTCAACTCAGCTTTTGACTTCAAAGAGGTTACCAAGGTTACAATAACTGGGAAATTCATTGTAAAAGCGGCAAGCAAAAAGACGAGCCAGCGTAGACCGTGCATGAAAGGTTTCATGCACGACTCCTGGAAAAATAATTAAGCAAAAAGAGGAGTAAAAAACTCAAAAGCAAAAAAATCATAGAGGCGGCTACTGCAAGTCCTATTTCGCCGAGTTGAAAAAAATGTTGGTAAATATAAATAGACAGGCTTTGCTTGATCCCCCTGCGCCACCTCGTGTTAGCACAAACACATTGTCAAAAACTCTGAAGCTATCAATAAACCGCACAACGAAGCCGACCAAAAGTGCTGGGAAAATTAAGGGAAGGCTGATGAATTGGAGCAATTTTAGTCGCCCTGCTCCGTCAATATGTGCAGCTTCTACTATGCTTTCAGGAATTCCTACATAGGCAACATAAAAAAGCAAAAGCGCAAACGGTGTCCATTGCAAAACTTCAATGACGCTTAAGGTGTAAAAGAGGTTTTTGCCTCCAAGAAATGCAGGGCTATTGCCAAACCACTCCCATAAGTAAAAAGGCACAGGACCGACAAATTCATGTAAAACCAGGCGGTACATAAGACCCATAAGAGATGGGGCAACCATCATTGGCATCATTAATATTGCCAGCAACCAGGAACGCTTTTTTAGCAGCGGTGAAAGAAAGATGGCAAGAAACAGGCCAAGTATGCACTCGAGGCTGGCAGCAAATAAGGCAAATTTTAAAGAAAAACGCATTGCTTGCCAAAAATCTGGATCCTTCCACACTTTTATGTAATTTTGAACGCCACTAATGTTGATGTTCCTTAGCGTTTTAAAGTCAACATCTGAAAGACTGTAAAGGATATTAACAATAAAGGGAAAGAGCAAAAAAATACCAAGAAAAATAAGTAGGGGTGAGACTAATAGTATTTTTTCGCGCAATTTGACTAACGTCATCGGTAATCCAATCTAAAATAACTGGAACCGCCTAAAATACTGCGGTTCCAGTCGTCTTGCAGCACTAGCGTGACGTTATTTGAGTAGTTCAGTCATGCCAGCAGCTACATTGGCGAGCGCTTCATCAATACTTTCATTACCTGCCCAGTAACCAGTAAATTCTTTGGCTTGTAATTCATAGACACTTAATGCTTTTTCGGCAGTGCCACCATTCATGACAAATCCGTAGCTACCAGCAAAGTTGCCAAGCTTTATAAGGTCTGGGCGCTCAGTACCTATTTCTTCAAGTAAGTTTGCCTCTAAGGCTGGGCTACCTCCTGCTATTGCATAGGCTTTTATTGCGTCAGCATTTGCTAGCCAGTTTAAAAACTTTTTAGCGCCTTCGGGGTTTTTAGCATTAGCATTTAAGCCTAGACCAAGACCGTGAATGTGGGTGTAGCGGCCTTCGGGTCCTGTGGGTGGGGCAACGGTTCCAACAACATCAGCAACCACTGGATTTTGTTCTGCATTGCTTAACTCTGCAGCTGCTGCGTTCCACTGAAGCATCGTTGCGGCCTGCCCAGAACCAAAGGCGGCATTGGCTTCTGCATATTCATAGCTTAGGGAATCTTTAGGGCTAGCGCCTGCATCATAAAGCATTTTGTAAAGCTCTAGTCCCTTTCTAAAGGCGTCAGAATCTACAGTTATGTTCCCTGCATCATCCATCCAGTTACCCCCATAAGAGCGAGCTGTTGAGTGCCAGATCATCATGTTAAAGAGCAAGTTTTTCATCTGTAAAACGGTGCCGTAGCGAGTGGGGCTATCGCTATTAATACTCTGAGTGAAAAAGAGTGCCGTAGCTGCGTAGTCATCCCAAGTCCAGCTGTCAGGGTCTTTGGGCTCGAGCGCTGTACCCATATACTCCTGACTGATCTCAGCATATTTTGCTTTCCACGCTTCATCGCTTAAAAGCTGATCAATTAAATCCTGACGGTAATACATAAAATGCAATGAAAGATCCGTTGGAATGCCGTATTGTTTACCCTCATATTGCATGGTTGCAAGAACTTTATTACTAAATGCGCCTGAATCAGGCAGTTCAATGGTTTGCATGTAAGGAGCATATCGACCAATGGCATAAGTAGCTAATAGGTTAATATCGAATTCCTGAGTACCTGCGGCTAAATCTGCTTGTAATTTATCGAAAAATCCATCACGATTGAAAAAGATAAGTTCGACTTTATCGCTATCAACAGCTTGGGCATTATACATTTCAGCCACAGCGCGTAAAGCTGTTTCCTCTGGTCCACCAGGCCAACCTAAGACTGTTACTTGAGCTTGAGATGCGGCAAATAAAAGAAAAGCTAAAACACACATTACCGTACGGCGCATGATAAACCTCCAAAATTGAACTTTCTTCAATAAATTCTATCGAAAAATTGAAATATATGCAATATGCTCTCATTTTGTATAAGGAATAGGTTATCGGGGATGTAAATCTAAGCCATCACAGCAATAAGCCGATCCAACACCTGCTCGAGGATGGCATTATCAAGCTTCTCTACTACTGTAAACGGCCTTATACGCCAGTCTAGCGCTTTAATTTGGGTACTAAGAATAGCCCCATGCGTTTCTAAACCTTCAGGTAATACAAGCTCAGTAGGGTAGCCTCTAAGTCTTG
>JAHEBB010000387.1 GCA_024642575.1 Trueperaceae bacterium
AAAAGCACTTCGGGAATGGGGGATAGCGCGCATTGTGGCTCCAGATCACGAGCGTATGGGCGCCATGATTATGGCGCTAGCTGAGTTCTATAAAAAGGCTGAATGCAAAAGCGTTCAGTATCCTGTCATGCTTACCCAAGTTGGCAAAGCCCTGGTCGTGGGTGGCGGCAAAGTTGCTGAACAAAAGGTCAAAAGTTTGCTCGAAGCAGGTATTCGGCCTAAAGTTATTAGTCCTGAGTTGACAGAAACACTCTTTGATTTTGCGAAAGAAGGCAGGCTCGAGCATAGCGTAAAACGCTTCAGCTCAGATGATTTAAATGGGGTACAGGTTGTTATTGCTGCAACCCATGACGCTAGTCTAAATGCTCAAATTGCTCAAGATGCCGTAGCTAAAGGTCTACTTTGCAATGTGGTTAATCAACCTGAACTAGGGAATTTTACCAGCTTGGCAACGTTCAGACGGGGTGATTTGAGTGTGAGCGTTGCAAGTAATGGGGCAAGTCCAGCCTTTAGTAAATATCTCAAAACCAAGCTAGAACCCCTATTTCCTGAAATCTATGGGCAGATTCTCACGTATTTGGCGCAGGAGCGCAATACCTTAACGACCTTGACTGTCGAGCAAAGAGAATCTTTATTTGATGAGTTGTGCCGTCCAGACAGGCTCGAGCTTTTTAGCCAAGACCCTGAACAAATCCCTATCATTTTTGAACAAGCGTTAACTAAGTTAAAGGAGCTAAGATGATCCCAGCACTTGTCAGTCTTGTGGGAGCAGGCCCAGGTGACCCTGACCTGATAACCGTAAAAGCCCTAAACCGCATAAGAGAAGCCGATGTGATTGCTTATGATCGTCTGGTAAATCAGGAGATTATGACCGAAGCCAGGCTCGAGGCTGAACTTATCTATGTTGGTAAACACGGCACGGATTGCAAGACCACCTGGCATCAAGATGACATCAATACCCTGCTCATTCAAAAAGCGTTACAAGGCAAACGCGTGGTGCGTTTAAAGGGAGGCGACCCCTTTATCTTCGGGCGTGGTGCTGAAGAAGCCTTAGCCCTTCGTCATGCAGGGATTCCTTTTGAAATTATTCCTGGAATAAGTAGCGCTATTGCTGCGCCAGCCTATGCAGGTATTCCTGTTACCCATCGCCACGTTGCCACGTCCTTTGCTGTCATTGCAGGTCATGAAGACCCACTCAAAGGTGAATCGACGGTTCACTGGGATAGGTTAGCCAAGGCTGTAGATACCCTGGTTATTTTGATGGGTGTAGGAAATTGTGAAAGCATTGTTTCTGAACTCATTGTTCATGGGTTAGAGCCTGAAACCCCTGCCGCCGCCATTCGCTACGGCACAACCCATGAGCAAGAAACGGTAACGGCAAAGCTGGTTGATTTACCCAAAGCCATCAGTGAAGCCAACCTCAAAGCTCCTGCTGCCTTAGTCATTGGCGAAGTCGTTCGCTTACGTGAAGAACTCATCTGGTTTGTTCACGATAAAGTGCCACAAGCTGAGCCTTTAGCTGCTTTTGTACCTCTAGGTACTCATAGCTAGGTACTGACTACTACTGTGAAAGCCATCTTGCTCATCGGACACGGCGCTTTAAACAAAGCCTCGGGCGCAGCTATGATTCGTCACGCTGCGCTTTTAAGACAGGAAGGTCTAGCACCTATTGCCACAGCAGGCTTTCTGAATTTTAGTGAGCCTACTTTTGCTCAGGCTTTAGCAAGGTGTGTTGAAAAAGGGGCAAGCGAAGTCATCGTACAGCCTTATTTTCTGATCGAGGGCTACTATGTTAATACGCAGCTGCGTAAGCTTGTTGAAGCTGCCCTTATAGACTATCCAAAGCTAAAGATAAGAATGAGTTTGCCCTTTGGGGATCACCCTGCCTTGGCTGAACTGGTCATTGAGAGGGTTGAGGAAAGCTTAAATGAAATAGAAAATCCTGCTGCCTTTGCCGTGCTAATGATGGCGCATGGTACACCCAGGCCTGAAGCCAATGAAGCCATTTATCAAGTGGCTAAAAGAGTTGAAGCCAAGCTAGCTAGACCTGTCAAACTGGCTTTTATGGAGTGCAATGAACCAAGTATTTCTGAGGCAATTGAGACATTTGTTCAAGAAGGGTTTAAAACGATTATTGCACTGCCTTATTTCTTACAATCTGGAGGTCATGTAAAAGAGGATTTACCTCGAGCCATTCAGGCTGTCCGAAGCAAAAACTTGGGTACAACTATCCTGTTAGCGAACTACTTAGGCTTTGATGCCAGATTTGTGCAGATTATTAGAGACCGTATTACTGAGCATTCTGTATAAATTTTGCCTGAAAGGTTAAGCCCAAAAGCTATACTAAAGAATGTCGAAGCAGCGTCCGCACAAGAGTCAAGCGAGTTTAGAAGAGGTCAAATTTGCTATTGATGTAGCCTCAGGTCGAAAGCCTGCCACAATCCTGTTAAAAAATGCCACAGTTTTAAATGTCTTTAGCCTCGAGCCTCAAAAAACGCATCTAGCCCTGGCAGGTCGCCTGATTGCTGGCCTAGGTGATGACTATGAATACGCCTTAGCCGATCAAGTTATTGATTTGCAAGGAAGCCACCTTGCTCCAGGGCTAATTGATGGTCATGTGCATATAGAGTCTTCACTGGTAACACCTTCCGCCTATGCTGCTGGGGTTGTACCAAGAGGAGTAACCGGCGTTGTTTGTGACCCTCATGAAATTGGCAATGTCGCAGGGCTTAAAGGGATTCACTGGTTGCTTGATGGCAGTGAAAATTTACCTTTAGATGTCTGGGTGACGGTGCCAAGCTGTGTCCCATCTACGCTTATGGAAACCTCAGGTGAGATACTTGGCTTGGCAGAAATCGAAACCTTGTTAGAGCACCCACGTGTTGTGGGCGTCGCTGAAATCATGAGCTTTCCTGATGTTATGGCTGCCGATGACGAGAACGTGTCTAAGGCTCTTTTGGCTGAGCATTACCGCAAAAGCCCAGAGGGGCATGCTCCTGGCCTAAAGGGCAAAGATTTGCAGGCCTATCTGGCTTCGGGTATTGTCTCTGACCATGAGGCAACGACATTAGAAGAAGCTCGAGAAAAGTTAAATAATGGGGTTTATCTGATGGTTCGCGAAGGCTCAGTGACGCGTAATCTTAAGGCGCTTTTACCCCTTATTGAAGCCAAATATGGTGACCGTATTGGTTTTGTTACCGATGACCGTTTGCCTCATGACCTGTTAGATGAAGGTGGTGTGGATTGTCTGGTACGTATGGCGATTGCCGCAGGGGTTGACCCGCTTTATGCCTTACGCTGCGCAAGTTATAACACTGCAAAGCACTATGGGCTAAAGCGGCGAGGTGCGATTGCGCCTGGTTATTTTGCTGATCTAGTGGTTCTTGAGGATTTGCCTAGCTATAAAGTTGCCTCGGTATTTAAAGAAGGGAAAGAAGTGGCAAGGGCTGGGGAAATGCTCGAGCCTATTAGCGCAGCCAAAGTAGACAACGGCCCCATTACGCAAACCGTCAAATTATCCGAATTAACAAAAGAGAAACTCAAGCTAAAAACAAGTGGTGGACACGTTCGCTGCATCAAACCCATTCATTATCAGGTTTTAACCGAAGAAACCTTAGTTACTCCTACAGTCAAAAAGGGCGAAGCCGTTGCTGACCCTGAGCGGGATTTGCTCAAACTCATTTGCGTTGAGCGGTACGGCAAAAATGGTGGCGTGGGTGTCGGGCTTATTTCAGACTTTGGTCTACAAGCTGGCGCACTTGCCTCGAGCGTCGGGCATGATCATCACAATATTCTGGCAGTGGGTGCCTCTGATGATGATTTGATTACCGCCTGTAAACGGCTCGAGGCAATAGGTGGAGGCTTCATTGCGGTAAAAGATGGCAAGATTTTGGCTGAGCTTGCGCTACCTATTGCGGGTCTTGTTACCGATGAGCCCCTTGAAAAAGTGCGTGAAAAGCTAGATAGGCTCGAGGCTGCTGCAACCGAGCTAGGTAATAAACTTCCGGCACCTTTTATGACGCTGAGTTTTCTTGGCTTGGCAGTTATTCCCGAACTTAGACTCACAGATAAAGGTTTGGTTGATGTATTAAAAAGCCAGTTAGTCAGCTTTAGTGTTTGAGCAAAACGTAGGCAGTAGATATATTTTTGAGCTTTCGGTTAGACTAGCTATCCCTATCAAGAGTTAGAATAGGGTGGGTGCAGCAAAGTTAAGGGAGGGTAAAGCGATGCTCAAACTGATTCGAGGGTGCATTATTCATACGGTGAAAAATCCGTTTGAGGAGACAGGGGCGCTCGAGGTTTTTGAAGATGGTGCTTTACTGATAGCGGAGGGGCGCATAAAAGATGTTGGCGACTATCATCAGCTCCTTAAGAACCATGCAACTGCTCAAGTTATAGACCATAAGGGCGCTTTTATCCTGCCTGGATTTGTTGATTGCCATGTGCATTATCCGCAAGTTCCTATTATTGGCTCGATGGGTTTGCGGCTTTTAGAGTGGTTAGATAGTCGCACTCTTCCGGAAGAAGCAAAGTTTTCAGATACTGATTATGCTAGGGCACAAGCTAGGGTCTTTTTAAACTTACTTGCCCGAAACGGAACAACGACAGCATTAGTCTTTGGTGCACATTTTAAAGATGCCATGCACAGCTTTTTTGATGAGGCAGATAAATCGGGGCTTCGTATTACCGCAGGTTTGGTTTTGGGGGATAGGCTACTTAAAGATGAGCTTCATACGGATGCCAATAAAGCGTATCAGGAGAGCCTCGAGCTTATTAAGCACTGGCATAATCATGGGAGATTACGCTACGCCGTAACACCCAGATTTGCACTTTCTTGTAGCGACGAGCTTCTGGCAATATGCAGCCAGCTTTTAAAGACCTATCCTGACTTATTTTTCACCAGTCATATTAATGAGCAAACAGAAGAAATTGAAACCGTTTTAGGTTTATTTGAAGGCTCGAGCGACTACCTTCAAACCTATGAAAATCACGGCCTTGTCACTGAACGCTCCGTTTTTGCCCACAATGTTCAGGTTACAGATTCAGAATTAAGTCGCTTAGCCCAGGCAAAAGCCAGCATTGCTCATTGCCCCAGTAGCAATATGTTTATTGGAAGTGGTCTATTTGACATGAAACGCCAT
>JAHEBB010000388.1 GCA_024642575.1 Trueperaceae bacterium
AAAGGTCTTAAACTATGAAACGCTTATGGGCAACAGGTTTTAGCAAAACAAAAATAGGCATAATCCAAACTGAAAAATAAGGGTAATAATATTTAGCTTATTTGAGCGTACGATCCAAGATCGGAATTGATGTAATATCAATTCGGCTTGATATTAAAGGATAAAGGATGAACTTAACTGGAAACTGGAATTACCCTACCCGAATTCGCTTTGGTGCTGGTAGGATCGCTGAACTTCCTGAAGCTTGCGCCGCCGCAGGCATTTCTAAACCTCTCCTCGTTACAGATAGAGGTTTAGCTAACTTAGATATTACTCGCTCAACGCTGGCGATTATGCAAGCCCATGGGTTAGGGCAGGCTTTGTTTTCTGAGGTAGATTTAAACCCCAATCAGATCAATGTAGAAGAAGGCGTAAAAGCTTTTAAAGCAGGTGCTCATGATGGGGTCATTGCCTTTGGCGGAGGATCTGGGCTTGATTTGGGCAAAATGATTGCCTTTATGTCTGGGCAAAGCCGACCTCTCTGGGATTTTGAAGATATTGGTGATTTCTGGACAAGGGCTGATCCAAACGGAATTGTACCTATTGTTGCTGTACCTACCACCGCAGGAACGGGTTCTGAAGTAGGGCGAGCCTCAATCATTACCAAAACAGACACGCACGAGAAAAAAATAATTTTCCACCCAAAAGTTTTACCCAGTCAGGTAATCTGTGACCCAGAACTTACCGTTGGCATGCCCAAATTTATAACCGCTGGAACAGGTTTAGATGCTTTTGCCCACTGCCTTGAAGCCTATTGCTCGCCACATTTTCACCCTATGAGTCAAGGTATCGCCTTAGAAGGCATGCGACTTGTCAAAGATTATTTGCCCCGCGCCTACAAAAACGGAAGCGATCTAGAGGCAAGAGCGCAAGTGATGGCGGCGGCGACCATGGGTGCAACGGCTTTTCAAAAAGGTCTGGGTGCAATTCATTCCCTTTCTCACCCTATTGGTGGTTTTTATAATACCCATCACGGAACCACCAATGCCGTCGTCATGCAGCCCGTTCTAAAATTCAATCGCTCAGCCATAGAAGACAAAATAAATCTACTTAGCAAGTACCTGGAAATTGAAGGAGGGTTTGAAGGCTTTTATGCCTTTGTCGGCGAATTTAATGACTCTTTTAACATTCCTAAAAACCTTACAGAGCTAGGTGTGAAGCATCCAGACTTAGACGCACTGACTAACGCTGCGCTAGCAGACCCAAGTTGTGGGGGGAACCCAATTGAAATGACCAAAGAGAACACTCGAGCCTTGCTCGAGGCGTGCTTGTAGTCTTTGTTTTATAAAACCGCGAGGCTCAGTAATGTTACTGAGCCTCAAAATTATTTTTAGCTGTAGCCTAGCTTTTGATGGTGTTTTCGATATGGGTTTGCATTTGACGGGTTTCTTGTTTACCTAATAGCCCCATCTCAACATCCATTCGCCAAGTTCCACCTGCGGGGATGAATTTGAGATTTCCTTTAGCCTTTTCAGCCGTGTAGCCTTCAGGTTCTGCCGTAGCTGGATCGGCAATCCCTAGCGCATCTTGGTCAGGGGTGCGGCTTATCCAGCGGACCCCGTGGTCAAGTTGCTCAGGGCGGTGACGCATATAACTACCTAAACCATCTGGGTGTACCATCAGGCTGTGAGCCCAACCTTCGTTATCGGCCAAATAATCAATAAAGAAGACGATTTCTGGGTCAAAATTTAACCCTGGCTTTAAAACATGATGGGCTTCTGGGTGCTCGGCAAGCTCGGCAATAAACTCAGCGTAACCAGGTTTTGACTTGATGTGTGAGGGAATGCTGCGCCTGACTCTGACATGCTTTGCATCTGACTTAGCACTGTAAACAATCTGGCCATTATCGATAGGACGGTAGTTGATATGTGCCAGATACATGAGCTCCATCTCAACTTTTTTGAGATTTTCTATGACCAGCTCTGTCGTAAATAGATTGCTGTCCTCGTAGACTTTTACCAGAGGTTTTGCCAAGTAGTTATGGCTAAAGGCTTCGGTATGCTGGTAGGAGCCGCTTAACCCAATATAACGACCCTTGGCATCTTCGCCGATAAGCAGATGCGCTTTTTGATAAGGTGCATTGGGCAATTCTCCGTGAAGCGGATGGGTGTCTGTAGGGCCAGCGCCACCCATGGCGGTTACGCCGCAGTGAATCAGGAAGCCACCATAGGTTTTTAAATAGTCGGTCGTCAGATAAGGTTGCTCAAACATGCTTTTCATAGTGAGGTCTGTGCCATCAACTAGGGCTTGCCAGATTTGCTGACCCTGAAAGGGAAGAAGCACGAGCTCGGTGCGTTTGCCTTTTATGCGCACAGCATGAACGCCAGAGTCAAACAAAAAAACAGAGGCTGTTAAATCTCCAAACTCGAGCGTCGTTTTTTCTTTTTCGGAAAACTGTGATTTGACCAAGTGAATTTTGGCGTCCATTTAAGCATGCTCCTTCATAAAGCGCTCGAGCTCTTGGTGTGTCGGTGGGTTAGCTCCTGCGCGGGTACAGTTAAAAGCTGCTGCATTTGCCGCAAAAGAGAGTACCTCTTGCCAACTAGAAGCATCAAGGCTATCAAAGTTTTTAAAGGCTTTTCGCTCAAAAAGCGATACCATCATTGACCCTGTAAACGTGTCGCCAGCGCCTACCGTATCAACCACCGTGATTTTGGGGGCAGTTACTTTTAGGGATTCATGACCTTTTCGGTAAAGCGTTACACCCTCGCCGCCATTGGTTATGATTAAAGCTTGCGCTCCAAGCTCGAGCCACTCTTTAGCTACTTGCTCACCCGTTTTGTTTGGGTAAAGCCAGTCTAGATCCTGGGTACTGACCTTAACGATATGAGCTAGGCTCAGCCATTTTTTGAGTTTGGCTTCATACTCAGCTTTATCTGGAATAAGGGCAGGTCGAACATTGGGGTCAAAGATAATGGCGCAGCGGTCTTGATGCAAGGCAACTACATCCATAATCGAGCTAGCAGTTGGCTCTGTTAAAAGGCTAATGGAGCCAAACATCATAAATTTGAGATTCTCAGGAAAACGTGGGCGAGGTTGTGGATTGTAGAGCGTGTCAGCCGCGCCATTATTCATAAAGCTAAAATGGGCATCACCATCAATTTCTGCCACAAAGGCTAGCGTGCTAGGGGCAGGGTGCTCGAGAAAAAACTGAGTATTGACTTTGTTCTTTTGCAAATAGCTTCGCAGCGCTTCGCCAAACATATCGCTTGAAGCCTGTCCAGCAAAGCCAACGCTTGGCCCCAAGCGTGCCGCGGCAATGGCCACATTCATAGGAGAACCACCTTCAAAGCCTTGAAAGCCCAGGTGTCCTGTTTGTTTAAAGTCGATGAGTGCTTCACCGATTGACAAAATATCCATGTTTAACTCCAAGATTTAACCTTTGACAGCTCCGACAAGTAAACCACGTGAGATATAACGCTCGAGCATAATTGCCAAAATAATAACCGGAATAATCATAATCAGAATGTAAACACTCATATACCACCACTGTGGCCCTCTCGTATTGTTTTGGGCAGCAACCAAAAGAGGCATGGTTTGGGCATTGGCTTTTGACAAAAAGAGTGCGACCAAATACTCATTCCAGGCAAAGACCAAAACAAACAAAAAGGTTGCCACAAGACCTGGGACTGCCAAAGGCAAAACAATTGACCAGAACACACGGTAAGGAGAGGCTCCGTCAACTCGGGCTGATTCTTCTAGCTCAATAGGAATATTGACAAAATAATCCCTAAGTAACCAGATGACAATGGGCAAGTTAACTGCCATATACGTGACAATGAGGGCAAACTGGGTATCTAGAAGTTTGAGCTGTTGAAACATAACATAAATAGGAATAATTACAGCAACAGGTGGCAAGATGCGCTGAGAAATAAGCCAAAAGGCAATGTCGTTATTTCCAAGAGCTTTGGGAAAGCGCTTCATTAAAGGGCCGAGTAAGAAGAAAAAGAGAACAATAGCCACAATAAGGAGTAAATACCAGGGCACACCAAAGGAGCTTCCAACGACCATAAGCGCCACTAATGCAATAAAGAGAAAAATACCTGAAAGTCTTGGACGGTACTGAAAGCGACTTAACCCATAGGCAGCAGTTGAGCCAATAATTAAAGCTAAAACAGAACTTACAATTGAAACAACCACCGTATTATAAAAAGGTCTTAAGGTATCGACCCGAAGGTCTACCAGAATGTATCTCCAAGACTCGAGCGAGGGTTTGTAGTCAATAAAGGGAATGTAAAAAGGGCCGCTGTCTACTTGAAAAGGCAGTTTAAGCGAGGTTGTAAACACCCAGTAAATCGGGAATAAAACCACAAATGCCCAAAAAAGAAGAACGATATAAGACATGAGCTGACTAAAAATCGAAGGTTTGTCAAAGCCTCTACTTTTAAACATTAGAACCTCCGTAATTTCTGATAGATGAGATTTGCATAGCTGGTTGCAATAAACAGGCTTATAAACATAAGCATATAGCCAATGGCTGCCGAGCCACCAACATCAAGAGCTCGCCAATTAAAAAAGGATTGTAGGGTTAGAGATTCGGTAGCTGTTCCGGGCCCACCAAAGGTAAGTACATTAGGTAAATCAATAATTTTAAAGGCTTCAATCATGCGAATTAGAATAATGGTGGCACTTACTGGTATGACTTGTGGCAGGGTGATATTCCAAAAGATTTGCCAGCGGTTTGCTCCGTCAACGTGCGCGGCTTCAAAAAGCTCTGTAGGTAGCCCTTCGATGGCAGCTAGTAAAATAATAAAAACAAAGGGGGTCCATTGCCAGATATCGCCAATCATGACTGCCCAGCGAGCACCCCAGGCACTACTTACCCAGGAATAGTTTTCTAACCCCCAAAGTTTTAGTAAAGGTTTGAAAGGGCCTTTACCTGTATCTGTGAGCATGCGAAAAGTGTAACCAACACCAACGGGCGTAATCATCATTGGCAGTAAAAAAATGGTTCTAAAGAAGCGTCTACCGGGTAATTTTTGAGTTGTAAGCAGAGCCAGAGCAAGGCCAATAAAATACTGAAAGAACAGACCAAGGAAAACATACGTGAGGGTTACCACTATAGTGCCAGGGCGACCGCTCGAGCTTAGGTTTTGCATA
>JAHEBB010000047.1 GCA_024642575.1 Trueperaceae bacterium
ATTCCACACAGACCTGATCGGTGCTTAAACTTGCTAGCTCAGTCATGGTGGGCACTTTTTGCGCCTGCCACTCTTTTACGGCATTGTCAGAAAGTTCTTCAGGAGTCGTTTGTGCCAGAGCAAAAAACAGACTAAACCAGATAAAAAAGGCAGCGATTTTCACACTTCCTCCAGAGGTATATTTGCCTGACAAAGCGGGCAGTTACTCGCCTCATAAGTAGGGAAGACAATTTTATCTAAGGAGGTAAAAAGTAATGCAGGTAAATCTGCCAGCCCACGGTCTATGATGCAAGCCATGCCAATGCACTTGGCACCTGCCTTTTCAGCAGCAACAATAGCTTTTTTTAAACTTCCACCCGTTGTTACCACATCCTCGACAGCAACAAAAGTTTCCCCAGGATTCACTTTAAAAGCCTCACGAATAAGCATGCCACCTTTACCATCTTTTTCGGCAAACAGCGCTCTGACGCCCAGAGCCTTGGCGACCACAAAGGCAAGCACGACACCGCCCATCGCAGGGCCAATTACAAAATCAGGCTTAACATCCTCTAAGGTTTTGGCTATGGCTTCACCGATTGCCAGCGCGTGTTCCGGGTGTTGCATGACGGTGGTGGATTGTAAGAACTTGGGGGAGTGTCTACCCGAAGCAAGTAAAAAATGCCCCTCAAGGTAAGCCCCTGTTTCTTGATAGCGGTCTAAAACATTCACGCGCAAAGCATACCCTATTCGCTTTAGAGGATGGGTGGTCAAGCTCTCAGTGGCTAGTTTAAAGATTCTAAAATGGATTCAGGCTAGCTCTTGATTTGAGAGTTCTTTTCTAAGTTGATGCTTTTGCGTATCTACTTGGTTTATGTTCAGTAGTCTAAATCAAGAGCCTTGATAACCTTTGAAACTTGAATATCGTTTTTGAACTGAGATAGGGCTTGCCAAGCAATATCTTTTAGCATTCGTTCCGTTGAGGGGAGATGAATTTCTTCAGGGTCAAAGCCAAGTTTAACGTTTGGGCTTTTAGGTGCTGTCAAGAGAAAACAAGCGGTTTCTGTTTGATTGTGATGATAGCGAAATAAAAAGCGCTTAACATCTAGCCTTAAGCCTGTTTCCTCAAAAACTTCTCGAATGGCAGCTTCCTCAGGGCTTTCGCCAGCTTTTATCTGACCACCGGGAAGCGTCCAATAGGTTTTGCCGTCATGGCTATGCTTGACCATCAAGATCTGTTTTTGGTAGATAACTGCACTGCAGGCACGTTGCCTAATGGAATCTGACATAGCTTAATTTAGCATTTGTTTTTTAGGCATAGATACCAGCTTTCTCTGGTATGAAGATGTGGGTAAATTATGGCTCATCTAGTCAGAATGGCTTTAAAAAGATAGACTCGAGCCGTGTCGTTTTGGGTCTGGCTAAAAAACATTAGCTGGCGAACCTTTTATGCTTTTGTTCCCCATTTTGCCTTTGCCGATGATGGCTTTGCTGAAAAGCATTTAGAGACAAATGCCTACAAGCTTTATTTGACTATGGATAAGCGAGATAGGGCGCATGCTTGCGAGGTTGCCAAGGCTGTTTTAAAAGAATTAATACCTTCGAAAAACTTGCTTACCGCTGCCTTTTTGCATGATCTTGGTAAAACTGAGGGTCGCTACAACGCGCTCGAGCGCATTTTGGTGCATCTTTATTGCCCGAGCGATTTACCCAAACAACCAAAGCTTAAGGGTTTTAAGGGCATCTGGCAAAGACGTCTGCATCACGCGTATTATGGCGCTGAGAAAATTCGGGTGGCAGGTTTACCCGAAGAGGTCGCGCTGATTGTGGAACACCACCATAAAGCTGGAACTTACCCAGAAGCAGACGCCTTAAAAAGAATTGAGGATAGATTTTAGTGGATGTGCTTGCATGGTTATTTGCGCGGCAGCGTTTTGGTACGAAATTGGGCTTGGAGCGAATTCAGGCGTTGTTAGAAAGTCTGGGTAATCCCCAAGATAAATTTAAAAGTATTTTGGTGGGCGGCACCAATGGTAAGGGGAGCACCTCAAGTACCTTAGCCAGCATTTTAAGCGCTTCAGGTAAAAAAACGGCTCTCTTTACCTCGCCGCATCTTAGCTATTTCAGTGAGCGTTTTTTGATTGATGGTCAGCGTCCTAGCGAGGAAACCCTTAACGCGATGATTGCTAAAATCAAACCCCATGCCCAAGCTACCGAAGCGCTGTTTTTTGAAATTAGTACCGCGCTGGCCTGCCAGTATTTTGCTGAGCAGGGCGTTGATTATGCGGTTATGGAAGTGGGCATTGGTGGGCGTTTTGATGCGACCAATAGTTTAGACCCTGTTTTAAGCATTATTTCAAATGTCGCTTTAGACCACACCGATGTGCTGGGTAACACCGTTGAGGAAATCGCCTTTGAAAAAGCAGGCATTATGCGCCCTAATAGACCCATCCTGAGTGCTGCTAAAGAGGGAGCGGCTCGAGTCTTGCAAGAGCAAGCCAAGGAAAAAGGTGCTGAGCTTTGGCTCGTTGGCGAGGAGATTCACCGCGAGCTTTTAAACCTCTCGTGGCAAGGTGTTTCGCTTAAAGTCAAAAGTTCTTTAGGCATGCTTGAAGTACATTCACCGCTGGTTGGTAGGTTTCAGGCAGATAATGTCAGTTTATCGGTGGTGGCAGCTCAGCTTTTGGGAGTAGAGCCAAAGGCAATTCAAGAAGGTGTGCAAAAGACCCGCTGGCCTGGCAGGCTCGAGCGCATTGATTACCAGAACCGAGCTTTTCTTATAGATGGTGCCCATAACCCCGATGCGGCTAAGGTATTACGGCAAACGCTAGGTGATCTGGGCGTTAAAGACATTACCTTGATTTTTGGGGCAAATAAAGATAAAGACTTAGAAGCAACCCTTACCCCTTTAGCCGAGCTGGCAAGTCGTGTGATTCTTACCAAGGCCAGCCTGATTCCAAAAGCGACCAGCCCAGCTTCGCTGCAAGAACTCTGGCCTAGTGCAGAGCTGGCTGCTAACCCCAAAGAGGCCATTGATAAGGCGCTCGAGCAAGACTCAAAAAGCATGATTGTGATTGCGGGTAGCCTCTATCTGGCAGGGGAAGCACGGCCTATTTTGCTAAGCGAAAAAGGCGAAGAATTTGAGCGACATCAGTAGGAGATTAGTCTTCTTTGGGAGCTAGCTCTTTGATTAAATCGGCTAAATGCTTGATGATAATGAGCAAACTAAAAAGGGCAACGGTAGCAACCTTATAAATAAAGCTCGAGCCGCTTTCGCCATAAAAACTTAAAATTAGGGCAGTTACGACAGGAAATAAGGCCACAGCAATCACTGCCGCAAGAATGGGTCTCTTTTTTAGACTAAGTATCAAAATGATGAGCACTAAAAAAGCGCCTATGCCAACCACAGGAAAAAGAATCAGGCCGGCACCTAAGGTTGTTGCTAGCGCTTTTCCCCCACGAAAGCTGACAAAAATGGACCAAGCATGACCTGCTATTACCCCAAGAATAGCTGCCAGCATTGGTAAGAGTTCTGCCCCCGTAAGCCATCTGGCTAAGCCAACAGCTAACAAGCCTTTGCCCAGGTCGATTAGTAATACGCTTATGCCTGTAGCTGGGCTAAGGTTGCGCGCGGTATTCATAGCGCCCATGCTGCCAGACCCCAGTTCAAAAATATTTTTACCCTGAGCACGAGCAAGCAAATAAGCTGTAGGAAACGAACCAATCAGATAAGCCATGACAAAAGATGCCAGATTGATCATGCACTAACCATCAGCTTTAAGGTGGCAAGGCTATTGAGTTCAGTAACGTGGTAAGCAAGAAAGCGAGAGAGCAGTCTAAAATGCTCATCGGGGTTACTTAGACCACGATTTAGCGCGTCACGCACGCTCGAGCTGTGAATGCTTTGCAAATCGGCAAGTAATTCCTCTGAAATAGGCATGCCCCGATTGCAGGCTTTGCAGGTGACACCGCCCAAGGTAACATCAAACCTTAAATCAAGATCGCTACTGCCGCAGACGACACAGCTTTTAACCCTGGGGCTAAGCCCTGCCGTTTGCAAAAGTCGCCAGGCATAAATGATGGTAATACTGGCAGGATTTGCTTCTGTATTCAAACCGCGTAAGCTGCTAACAAAATACTTGTAAATATCTTCGCCAATATGCACATCGACGGTGAGTTGATCGACCAATTCTGCTAACACATGCGCGTAAGGATAGATGGAAGGGTTACTTAGGTTAGGTAAGGCACCATTAAGTTGTACCTGAGTTAAAATAGCCAAATTATCTTCAGCCTTACGGTAATACTGAGCGGTGACATCATGAAAGAGGCTGAGTTTACCCAGATTCCCTCCTATATGTTTACCCTTTTTGACCTTGGCTTGCCATTTGCCGTGTTCCCCTATTAAGGTCACAATAACGTCACCACTGGGCAACTCATAGCGCCTTATTACGATGCCTTCATTGATTTGGTAACGTTGTGCCACAGCTTCATTCTAGCCTTTTATAGCTAGTTTAAGCGTCTTCTTAGGCATTTAAAATTAACTGATTTGCCTTAAGGCAACAACCTCTTTAAGGGGTTCAAAACTTACCTTGGTACCTTTTTCCAAGTGAAGACTGTCGCCTTTTTTTAAGAGCCGAAAATCGCCATAAGGTAGATCAATAATTAGTTCGCCTTGAATGACCATAATCCAGATATCTGCGGGCAATTCATGAAGCGCTTCTTTTTCGACAATAAATGCCTCGAGCCTGGTACCTGGCACTGTCGAGCCTTTAGGATTGCCCCTTGCCAGTGCCACCAGATTTAAAGGTTGAGGAACATTATTGTCGATTTCTTTCATACTTTAGCTTTTCCGCGCGCGACCAAAGGCCATACGTAGTTTAAACAGGGCGCTTTTGTGGGCTTTTTTAACCTCTTCTTCGCTTAAACCCAGACGGTCAGCCAACTCGGGCATGTCTTCTTTGGCTTTGCCTTTCATACCTTCTAAGGCAATCACGATCTCACGTGCTGAGCCCTCAAGTTCAGCGAGGTGGTTTTCAAGGTCTTTGGTTGTAGCTTTGGGGGCTGCGGGTTTTTTACTGGCTGCTTTTTTAGCCGTAGTTGTCTTCGTGCTAGCTTTCTTTTTGCTGGTTTTGCGGCTAGCTTTTTTAGTTGTTGTAGGTTTGGCAGCTTCTCTGGCTGCTAAAAGCTCGAGCGCTTCAGCCATCGTTAACTTATCAATATCTTGACCATTTGCCAGTGAGGCATTGGTTTTTTGATGCTTGACATAAGGGCCGTAGCGACCATCCCTGATTTCAATGGTTTCGCCTGTTTCAGGGTGCTCACCCAAAACTCTCAGCGCCTGATTTTTATTAGCTTTTTTGGCAATCAGCTCCAAGGCACGCTTGAGCCCAATATCCATGACATTATCTTCTTTAGGAATCGAGACAAAGGTTTTACCCAGTTGCACATAAGGGCCAAAGCGCCCAATGTTGGCTACAATTTTTTCGCCCGTTTCTGGGTGATTTCCTAGGGTTTTGGGTAAAAGTAAAAGTTTGATAGCGGTGGTTTCATCAACTTGACTGGGTTCTAAACCTTTGGGTAAAGAAACACGTTTGGGTTTGCCCTCTTGATCATCACCAAGTTGTACATAGGGACCATAAGGACCCTGGCGCAAAAACATGGTTTCTCCTGTATCAGGAAAGGTGCCAATACTGTCATCTTTGCCCTGACCCGATAAGAGTGTATGAAAATAAGCTTCATCCAGATCAGCTGGAGCTGCGTCAGGCGGTAGGGAAGAGGTCTGCCTTTCGCCATCAATCATGGCTTCAGCGTAAGGGCCAAAGCGCCCAACACGCACGACGGTATCGCCCCATTTGGGAAAACTCATGGTCGAGACTTCACGAGCATCGATGCCCTCGAGCCCGTCTTGAACTTTATGCTCTAAACCTTCATCACCTTGATAAAAGCCTTTTAAATAAGGAATAGCCTCGAGCTGACCCGAAGCAATGTCATCAAGATTCTGCTCCATCGTGGCAGTAAACGCCGTGTCAACCAAACGGTCAAATTGTTCTTCCATGAGGTTATTAACGGCAAAGGCAGTAAAGCTGGGCACCAGTTGAGAGGCTTGTTTGTGCGCATAACCGCGACTTATCACGGTATCAATAATGCTGGCATAAGTGCTGGGGCGACCAATGCCTTCTTGTTCGAGAAGTTTGACAAGAGAAGCTTCGGTAAACCGTGCCGGGGGTTTGGTTTCGTGGCCTAAGGGCTCGAGCCTGCGGCAGTTTAAAGCGTCCCCTTTGCTTAGCGCAGGTAAGGGTTGATCTTGATCATCGAGGGCAGCTTCTGGGTCATCGGAGCCTTCCACATAGGCTCTAAAAAAGCCGGGAAACAAAATGGTTCTGCCGCTTGCTCTAAAGATGGCTTTATCCTCTTTGTCTTTGACTTCAATAGTTGCCGTAGTAAATTTGAGTTTCGCATCGGCCATTTGTGAAGCAACGGTGCGTTTCCAGATTAGATCATAAAGCCGACCTTCTATACCTGAAAGGTGATGCTCTTCATAGGTTTTCATATCTTTGCCCGCAGGTCGAATAGCTTCGTGGGCTTCTTGGGCATTCCGAGACTTGGTGGTGAATTGTCTGGGACTGGGGCTTAAATATTCGCTGCCATAGCGCTTAGTAATCGCGCGTCTGCTGCCCTCAATGGCTTCTTGCGAGAGATTGGTGGAATCGGTACGCATATAAGTGATAAAGCCATTTTCGTAAAGCTTCTGCGCGGTACGCATGGTGTCCCTTGCCGAAAGCCCAAGCTTGCGACTGGCTTCTTGTTGCAAAGTCGAGGTGGTAAAAGGCGCAGACGCTTTGCGCGTAGCCTCGCGGTCTTCAAGATTAATGACTTGCCAGGGAGCATTTTTTAGAGAACTTGCCAGTCGTTCGGCGGTTTCTTGTTTGAGGAGTAAAACATCTTTACCTTCGACCAGGTTGGGTTTTAGCTTGCCGCTATTATCATCAAAGTCTCGACCTGAAGCTAATCTGATGTCTTGAAAGTGAGTCATGACCGCTTCAAAGCTCGAGCTGTTTTTAGCCAACTGCGCTTTAACATCCCAGTAAGAAGCTGGCATAAAGGCCAGGCGCTCTTTTTCACGGAGCACCATGAGCCTAACCGCGACACTTTGTACGCGCCCCGCTGAGAGTCTTGGCGCTACTTTTTTCCAGAGTAAGGGGGAGATGGTGTAGCCCACCAAGCGGTCAAGCACCCGCCTTGTTTCTTGAGCATCAACCAAGTTTCTATCAATATCCCTAGTTTCATTGAGCGCTCGCAAAATCGCATCTTCGGTAATTTCATGAAAGACCATGCGTTTGACAGGGATTTTGGGGTTTAAGAGCTGAACCAGATGCCAGCCAATCGACTCGCCTTCTCTATCTTCGTCTGTTGCGATATAGAGTTCATCGGCGGCTTTTAGCGCATCTTTAAGTTTGGCAACGACCTTTTTCTTATCGGGAGAGACAATGTAAAGCGGTTCAAAGTTTTCGTCAACATTGACCCCAATGCGTGCCCATTCTTTATTTTTATACTGTTCGGGTATCTCTGCCGCTTTGGAGGGTAAGTCACGAACATGACCCATACTCGCTTCAATCTGAAAATTGTTTCCAGGTAAGAAGCGGCGAATGGTTCGGGCTTTGGTTGGTGACTCGACAATCACCAAGCGTTTTACGGCAGATGCTGTGGCTTTACTCATTAATCTCTCTTCTTCTGGCACGTCAGGTGCTCAGCTCGTTGCGTGCCTATTATAAAGACCTGAGAGCTTTTGTCAACGTTAGTGAGGTGAGAAGCTACGCACAATGTAATTGCTTACACCTGTAACGATAAGGCTGGGCTCGAGCTTAGCAAGACATTTATCTTTATACTTTAAGGCTTAAGAAAATCTCTAAGTCCTAGCAAATACTTAAGATGTTTATGACCCTTTCCCTTGGTGCAAATAACAAAAAATTAGGTAAAAAACCTTATTGTTAAAGGCTAAACCCTACAGTAAAAAATGAGTAGTCAGCTAAAGTTCAAAACAACTGACCTTGCAAGGTTTGCACATTTAAAACATCGGCAACTTTTGCCGTTATACCGTCACCAAAGAGACTTTTGCATAGCTCAAAGGCCAGCTGAATGCCTGAAACGCTGCCACTACAGGTCCAGACTTTATCGTCATAGACGACATTATCTCTAGAGGCGCGTAAGATTTCATAATCCTCGAGCCGAGACATGACTTCAGGGTGGGTCGTTACGGTTTTACCGCGAATGATTCCATAATGCCCCAAAAGAAGCGCACCACTTGAAATGCTGGCAGTTAATTTTAGCTTGGGAATAACCAGAGGTAAATAATTGGCAATGGCTTTATCTCTAAGGGCTTTGTCTATGCCTCTACCTCCAGGCACAATTAAGACATCTAAAGGGGGTGCACTGGCAAAGGCATAAAGGGGGGTAATCGTCATTTCATTGGAGGTTTGTACCGAGTTTCGTGATTTGGCAATGGTAAAAACCTGGGTTTTATCATCTTCGGGTAAAAACCTTAAGGCCGTATTCAAAACTGAAAATGGCCCAACCACATCTAGTTCGTTGACTTCATGAAATAACAAGATGCCAATATTCACGCTCACCTATTATATATAGAATGCGCTCGACTGTGGTTTTGGTTGATAATTTATAGTAAATCCAAAGTTATCGGTAAACTTTGGAGGGTTCATTACTTAGTACATTTTCATTCGTCATTCCAGCAAAAGCTGGAATCCATATCAAAGGATTTACTGAAAACTGCATTAACTAGCAAGTCCCCGACATAGTGCACCCCTTAGTGCCTTTATTTCTGCTCCCTTGGATTGCACGAGTTGTTGCCCATCAAATAAGTCATGGAAACGCTAAACAATTCGCAAATAATTTTGGAAAGACTATAGTAAGGTTTAGCTCTGGCTTATGCGTAGATCAAACCTATCTGCCACAGCAAAAAGGTGCTCGGCGTCTTTTTGACTAAACGGAACAGTAGGGCCTCTGACATGGCTCGAGCCAATAAAGCCTGCACGTTTCATAAGCGCTTTTCTGGCATGGAGCGAGTATTCATGACCCTTACCTGAAACAGCGTCAACGAGAGGCTGATGTTTGCTTAAAATGTTTATTACCTCAGCCATGTTGCCTTCTTGATAAGCTTTCCAGCTTTGCGTAAAGACCTCGTTAAAGCCCACACCAGGAATCACGCCACTGGCACCAGCTTTAAGCTCGTCAGGAAAGGTAATGCCGCCACCGCCACCAAAAAGCCCAAGGTTTAGCTCAGCAATGAGGGTGTGTAAGGCGGCCATGCGTGCAGGTGCGCCAGGGCCTTCAATTTTAAAGTACTGAATGCCATCGGAGCGTTGTGCCATTTCTGCAAGTTGTTCTGCTGGAAGCTCACAGTGTGCATACTGCGGAATATGCGGCGATTGTTGCACCATAATCGGTGTATCACTGGCTTGACCTAAATGTACATAGTGGTCAACCAGCGCCTGATGCCCATTGTCCATGGTTGCTGGGGGTAAAACCATAAGTGCGGCGGGATTATATTTGGCAAAGTATTTGGCTTGACTTATAGCTGCTTCAGTGCTGCCTGGAGCTAAGCCAATAATCAAAGGGACTTGCCCAGCAACCTCCGTGGCTACGATTTCAACGGCGCGTTCACGCTCACTGTCTGTGAGTTTATAGGCTTCAGTCGCAAAGCCATTGATGCCTAAACCATCGACCTTACCCTCTAGTTCAAACTGCACAATCTTGCGTAAGCCTTGCTCATCTATTTCACCCGAGGGGGTAAAAGGCATAAAAAGAATGGGCAAGATGCCCGTTAAACGGGGTTGTGACATTAGGCAGCCTCCTTGGCTAAGGGGTGATGGTTAAGAACAAGATAGCTAAAGGTTTTAATATGGTCTTCAAGAAGATGAACCGCTTGGGTGTAGTCTTGAGCTTGTAAAGCACTTAAAATAGCCTCATGCTCGTTTAATTCTTCGGCACTGCGATTATCAGATAGCCAACCTTTGACCGATATAAGCCTGCGCCTATCGTTTAAGCTGCTTAACCAGATGAGCAAAAGCTGGTTTTCAGCTTTGCTATAAAGAAGATTGTGAAAGCTATTATTTAGCTCGCTCAGTTTGCTAAACTGTCCCGACTCCTGAGCTTTTTGGGCAGACTCGAGCGTTTTGCTAAGCTGTTTTAAATCTGTTTTGTTCAAATTGGGTGCGCTTTGTGTTAGCGCTAGGGGTTCTAACGTTTGGCGCATTTCTAAAATATCTTGCATTTCTTTAAAACTTAACTGGTGAACGGTGGCACCTCGTGCATGAGCAAAGTCAACGAGCCCTGTTTGAGCCAAGCGTAACAGAGCTTCGCGTACAGGGGTTTTGCTGACCTGAAATTCTTCGGCAAGTTGCTTTTCTATAAGAGCGGTTCCGCCCTTTAAGACATTTGACAAAATGGCATCACGAAGGCTGTCAGCAATCTTTTCGGCAACCGACTGTTTAACTAAAAGGTCTGATTTTAGGTTTAACTCGGGTCTTTCCTGAGCGCGTCTTGCCATCTATCTACCCCTTGCTAAGTATTGATTTAATGATATATCATATCTTTTAAATACGCAACTCTAAGGAGTCTTATGAATGCTTTGCAACTCACTGCTGACTGGCAGCCTAAAGAAGGATATGCCCTTTCTGAAAACGAGAAAATAACTCGTAAAGCCCAGACAGGTTCAGCCGTTTGGAAAAACCCTAGTATTAGCATTGGCAAGTTACCTGACCCAGAGCTCAAAACCGATGAAGTCATGATTGAAGTTGCCGCCGTGGGCATTTGCGGCAGCGACATGCATATGTACGAAGCCGATAAAGAGGGCTATATTCTTTACCCAGGCTTAACCCGTTTCCCCAATACCTTAGGGCACGAGTTTTCGGGGCGAGTTGTTGAAGTAGGTAAAGAGGTCAGAGATTTAAGCGTTGGTGATTTGGTGACGGTTGAGGAAATCCAGTGGTGTGGTCTTTGTGATGCTTGCCGAAAAGGGCTGGTTAATCACTGTACCAATATGGAGGAACTGGGGTTTACCACGCCTGGAGCTATGGCAGAGTTAATTGCCGTGAAAGCCAAATATTGCTGGAAAATCACCGAGTTAGCCGAGCGCCTTGGAGATGAAAAAGAAGCCTTAAACCTAGCTGCTATGGTTGAACCTACAGGTGTGAGCTATCACGCTATGTTTAACCGCATTGCTACCTGGAAACCTGGTAATTATTGCGTGGTGTTTGGGGGTGGACCTATTGGTTTGTCCGCCATTGCGCTGGCAAAGGCTGCTGGTGCTAGTCAGATCATTGCCTTTGATGTGAGTGAAACTAGGCTAGAGATGGCAAAAAAAATGGGGGCGACGAGCGCTTTTGACCCAAGGCAGATTGATGACCTAAATGATTTGCTTTTAGATTTGACCTATGGGCGAGGGGTTGATTTTGTGGTTGAGGCAGCAGGTGCGCCCGAATTTACGCTTGCGCCTTTAAAAATGGGGCTTGGGGTGGGTGCAACCATTACGCATATTGGTCGCTCGGAAAGAGCTACGCCTTTATCGCTCGAGCATTATCAGGTGCGGGGTGTGCAACTGGCAGGCTCTCTTGGTCATGCAGGACACGGAACCTTTCCCAATGTTATTCGGCTTATGGCATCTGGTAGTTTAAGTATGAAGCCAATGATTTCAGCAACTTACCCTCTTTCTGAAGCCAAAGATGCTTTTAAACGGCTCGAGGCAAGAAAAGACGCGAAAATATTGCTTTTGCCAAACGGCTAGCATTTTATGAAGGTGTATAGTTAGCCCTAAGTTAATGAAGAAGCTATTTGCAAGGAGTTTGAGATGAAAATTACCTGGTATGGACAAGCTAGTTTTGGGCTCGAGTCTGAGTCTGGCCTCCGCATTGTGACCGACCCCTATGACCCTAAAACCGCAGGCTTTAAGCCTTTTCCCGATGAGGCGGATGTCATTATTATGTCTAGTGACAATGATAGTTTTCACTGCAATGAACAGCTTGTTCCTAAGCGTAAAGGGGCAGAAGTGATTAATGCGCTTACGGTTGCGCAAAAGGGTGGCAGTCATGAAAGTCATGGCGTTGCGTTTAAAGCCATAGAAGCTATGGAGCATTTGCAACATCATGAACATAACCCTGACCAAAACGGCATGTACCGCTTTACCCTGGATGGTATTTCATTTGGGCATATGGGCGATATGGGTAATGACTTTAGTGATGAGCAAATAGATTTTTTCCGCGGTGTCGATGTCCTTTTGGCATTAGCTGGGGGTTACCCAGTGATTTCGATTGATGAACTCAAACGCATCATTGATAAAACCCAGCCTAAGCTGGTGATTCCAATGCATTTCAGAACCCTCCGTTACAAACCCAGAAATATGTTTTTTGTCAGCGAATTTTTAAGCCTTTTTGATGATAAAGATGTTGATTTTGCTTGTGACAGTAGCGCTGAGTTAAGGAAAGAAAACTTACCCACAAGTACAAGGGCGCTTATTATTGCTGATTTGTAGTGGGTATTATCTGGATTGGTACGAAATTTAGCTCAAAAAGGTTTTCTGCATTGATAGTAAATTCAGGCTCGAGCCTAATATTCGCATCCTCCACTAAAGTTTTTAAACCGTGTGACCTTTAGTATAGGGCATGCGGTTTTTTAGTCTTTTTTTGCTTTTGTTTCTAGGTCAGACGTTTCTAGGTCAAAGTTTTGCTCAGCAAAGTTGTGAAGCGCTGGTTGCCAGTATTGACACGGCATTTTCTGAGGCGAGTGAAGTCATTATGTCTACGCAAATTATGCAGGGTAAGTTTGAGTATGCCTATAGCAAACTGCGGCTTTACAAAGATGATTTAGGTGAGTGGCAAAGTGAGCAGCTCGAGCAGCGAGGCCTTCCCAGACCACCAGAAACGCGTGATGAAGACGAAGGGGCTGAACCAAGTTTTGCGTTTGACTGTACGCAGCATGAACTTAGCTCTACAGGAGCAGGTTGGGACTTGCAAATTGTTGAGCAAAACAAAGACTTTCCTATTAAAGATTGGGCGATGAAGTTTACCAGAGAGCAAGGTCAAGTGGTGCCTACTGAGATTCAGGGGCAAATAGATACTCGTATTTTGCTAATCCCCTTTAAAGGCACCATCTTAACGTCGTTTGCCAATTGGACATTTCCTAGAAACTAATGCTTCCGTTAGATTTTTATGCTCGACCTGCGGATATTTTGGCAAAAGATTTGCTCGGAAAAACCCTTTGTGTAGCTACCAAAACTGGCTTACGCAAAGGACGGATTGTTGAGACCGAGGCCTATTTGGGGGAGGCTGATTTAGGTTGTCACGCTTCAAAAGGGCGTACCCCACGCACCGAAGTTATGTTTGGCCCGGCGGGTCATGCTTATGTTTATCTGATTTACGGTATGTATGACATGTTTAATATTGTGGCAGATACTGAAGGTAGTGCTCATGCAGTCTTAGTGAGAGCTGTTGAACCACTTGAAAATATCAACCTAAAAACAGACGGCCCAGGTAAGCTTTGCCGAGCTATGGGAATTAGTCGAGGGCACAATCAATTGCAGCTTTTGGGGCCAGAGATGTGGCTCGAGCCTGGTCATTTGCCCAAGGCTATCGTTGTAAGCCCTCGTATTGGCATTGACTATGCCAAAGACTGGAAAGACGCGCCTTTACGCTTTTTTGAACAGGCTAGTAGCTATGTGTCTAAGCCACGCTAACCCTTTTAAACTGACTTAGTTTATGTAAGAAACCTGTAATAACTGAATGTGTATTGTGAGTTCTGTGAAATCAAGTGGTTGATTTTGAGAGCGGAAGGTTTCAAAGCATTTACTAGATCGACTGATCTAAGACTATTTTTCTATTACGTTGCCCTGGAGGTCATAGACAATGAAACATTTGCTCACCCTTATCGCCACCTTTCTTTTGGTTTTGCTAGCTGCTTGCAGTACCACAACAAGTCCTAATGTACAAACCAAACCTGTCAGTCATGTTTTAACCGTAGAGCTCGAGCCTGGAGATACCGAAGCCTCCGTTGTTGAGCGTTTTGGTGGCAAGCTTATGGTTATGGGAGATGATTTCGCTATCTTAAGTTTTGATGGTGAAACGAGTGTTTCAACCGCTGCCTGGTCAGACGGTAAAGTTGAAAAAAATATCAAAGAGTTCAAGTCAAGTGATTATGAAGTAGGTATGAATGCAACCAGAGCCTGGGCAAGTGGCACCAGAGCCTGGGCAAGTGGCACCAGAGCCTGGGCAAGTGCAACTAGAGCTTGGGCAAGTGGCGAATTTGAACTCATGCCAGAAAACACCCAGTCTTGGAAACAAATTGGTCTAGATAAAGCTTATACGCTCGCCCCAAACCTTGGTTATGGCGTTAAGGTTGCCATTATTGATACAGGTGTTGACCTAAGTCATCCAGCGTTAAATGAAGCTCTTGCTCCTGCTAATGAGTGGAAAGATTTTGTTGATGGTGACGCAATTCCTCAAGAAGTAGGTAGTTTGGGTAATGGTGCTTATGGTCACGGTACCAATATTGCTGGCATTGTTAGACAAATTGCTCCTTCTGCCACGATTTTACCGATTCGAATTTTAAACGCTGATGGCGTTGGCTATATGGCAGATTTGGTAAGTGCTATCGACTGGGCGATCCAGATGAAGGCCGATATTATTAATTTGAGTCTAGGCTCAGAAAGCTATTCTCTAGCAACAGACTCTGTGATAACCAAAGCAGCTAAAGCTGGTATTTTGGTGGTTGCCGCGACAGGTAATTCAGGGGATGAGAAAGTCTTGTTTCCTGCCTATCGCTCAGTTGCCTTTGCCAAATTTAATGCTCCCTATAACCGCTTAAGTGTTAGTAGCGTTAATCTTTTTGATGTTAAGTCAGATTTTGCAACCTATGGCTATACCGTTGAATTAACCGCACCAGGGGAAGCAATCTTTGGACCCGCACCTGATATGATGATGGCCTCTTGGTCTGGTACTTCTATGTCAACTCCTGTGGCTGTGGGTGCCTTAGCTCTAGCTTTAGGCCAGCCCTTAAAGGTTGACAGAAGTAGTTTGGTTGATGCGCTGATTGCTAGCTCAAAAGATATCTATTCTGTTGGAACAAATGCCAGTTATAGCAATAAGCTCGGTCATGGTCGTATTGATTTGGAAGCCTTTCTTAAAACGGTAATGAAGTAACAACATTTTCATTTTTGCTAAAAGGATGAGTTATGGCAGTGCAACTGGAATTAAAAATAAATCAACAAGAACTAGATTCTTTTGATAAAGCTAAAGCCATTCCAGTGGCACTGCAACTTTTGAAGCAAGCCAATGAACGATTTGCGCAGGGGGAATTTGATATAGCAGATATGCTTCTCATGAAGGCTCAGGTAGTTTTTGAGTCCGAGGGTGAAATTGAAGGTTTAATAAAAGTATTACTTTTGCAAGGAACCATCAAAAGAGATCAAGGGGATTTACAGTTTGCCTTAGAAACCTTTCGTAAGGCAAGGGAGTTTGCCCTCACACTTGGAGACACTTTAGCAGAAGCGGACGCTCTCAATTTGGAAGCTTCGGTGCTTAGTTATCAAGGGCTAGATATACAGGCAATCCAGTCGTTAAAACAAGCTCTAGAATTGTTAAAAGACTCGAGCCAAACAGAGAAAATAATGAACCTTAATTGTAATGTTGGTTCGATTTATACTTATATGGGCAATTATTCCCAGGCACTAAATTTCCTTACCCAGGCATATGATCATTCTCATAAACTAGATAAATCCAATAGGGGCAAAGCAGTTTTATTAAGTCAACTAGGTGCTTTATACTTCGCGATTGGCGAAAATGATAAAGCTATAGATTTTCAATTACAGGCAAGAGAAGTTTGTAGAGAACTAGGTGATATTTATACAGAATCAGCGGTTTTGAATAATCTTGCTCAACTTAGACTCATTAAAGGTCAAGTCATAGAAGCAAGAGATTTATATGTTGAAGCGCTCAAAATTTCAAACAGATCAGGAAATAGTCTTTACGATATAGATAATTTACTCGGTTTGGGGGCTGTTTACAAACGACAAAATGACTATGCTAAAGCCAATGATTTTTATGCTCAGGCTTTAGCAATTGCCGAAAGCTCAGGAAAGCTAGATGTAACTGTTGAAATCCTTTTGAGTTTAGGCTCGAGCTACTCAGAACTGCAAATGTTTGCTGAGGCAGAACAAACCTTAGCTGACGCCTTAGCATTGGCGACAGAGCTCGAGCACCCCAAAAGTACTTATGAAGCCCATAGTCTTTTGGCTGAGCTATATGAAAAAAGAGCTGAATTAGGCAAGGCGCTCTATCACCATAAAGAATTCCACCGCGTTGAAAAACTAATCTTTAACGAAGAAGCTGATAAACGTACCAAACAGCTCAGTATGCAGTTTGAAGTTGAACGCTCGAGGCACGAAGCTGAAGAATACCGCTTAAGAACAGAAATAGCACAAAAAGCTCGCCTCGAGGCTGAAACTGTGGTAACTGCTCGGACGCGTGAACTTGAAGAAGCCCATTTGGAAGTGGTCACTCGCCTTGCCGTAGCTGCCGAATACCGAGACGATGATACAGGGGAACACACCAAACGAGTAGGTCGCAATGCTGCTGCAATTGCACATTATTTGGGCTGGTCTCAAGAAGATGTCAAACTACTTTTTACCGCTGCACGCTTACATGATGTTGGCAAAATCGGAGTTCCCGATGCCATATTGCTAAAACCAGGTAAGCTTACCAATGAAGAGTTTGAAATTATTCGCCAACACACTACCATTGGCGCGCGCATTTTGGCAAATGGACAGACCCAGTTACTTAAACTGGCTGAAGAAATAGCGCAGTACCATCATGAGCGCTGGGACGGAAACGGCTATCCTTTTAAGCTTGCCGGAAATGCTATTCCTATTGCGGCGCGCATTGTTTCTGTTGCCGATGTTCTTGATGCTTTAAGTCAAGAGAGGCCTTACAAACGAGCCTGGAGTCTAGAAGAAACCCTGGCAGAAATCAAACGGCAATCTGGCAAGCAATTTGACCCGGTGATTGTCGAGGCATGTTTAGCGGTTTTTGGCAAAGAAGAAGGCATTTCTCATTTGGAAACGGTAGATAGTTGGCAAAACACTACCTTTAAACTAGATGTACTCAATGCCAAAAAAACCAGTAGCTTCTCAGGTTCAAATGAACTGTTTCAAACCATTGAGCGCTATGAAAAGCTGCTCGAGTCTAAAGAAAAGCAAATCGATCAATTACAACAGGAAAAAAATACTGCCAAACAAGACTTGCAGCATCTTGCCTTTACTGACGCATTAACCCATTTAGGTAACCGCCGAGCGTTTGAACAAGACCTAGAATCTGCCTTACTCAGACCAGATAAGGGTCATGAGGTCATGGTCGTTACCCTCGATCTCGACGGGCTTAAACAATTAAATGATGCTCTTGGGCATGAGCAAGGGGATAGACTGCTTAGTCTCTTTGCCCAAATCATCCGCGATGAATTTTCGGTGTTTGGTAAAGTTTACCGAACGGGGGGCGACGAATTTGCAGGTTTGGTTGCTCAAGCTGATCTGCCTAAGTTTTCTCATATTCAAAACGTTGTAGACAGCGCTATTGCCAAGGTCAGAGAACAGCATTTTCCCGATGTCTGCGTGAGTATGGGTTTGGCAACTTACCCGCTTGAAGCGCAAAGTCAGGGTGAACTGGTGCGCCTTAGTGACCAGCGTATGTACGAACATAAAGAAAAAAAGCGCTCTAAAGCTAGGGTACTGGCCAGGGCTTCAGCGCTTTAAACTAGGAACTCTGATAGGCTTTTAAAGTTCCATCCAGGGCAGCCACAATAAGGGTTTCACCAAAAACCAGAGGGCTAGCCTGGATAGGGCTGGTGCTAACCTTATCTTTAAACAGTAACTTCCCATTGATTAGATCAAAAGCTAAAAGCTCACCTTGCTCGGTAGCTAGAAAAAGGCTCGAGGCTGCAATTACCGGGGTAGCAGTAACACTGGCATTAATAGATTGTGCCCAGATTTCATGACCCGTTTTGCTACTAAGGCAATATAAAGCTCCTTCCCAACTGACAATAAAAATGCGGTCTTGCCAACAAATAGGCGAAGCCCATAAGGGACTTTCCAGATCAAATGTCCAGCTGACTTCTTTTTTACTAAGCTCAAAAGCATGAAGCTCTCCGCTGCGCTCAGGTAAATAAAGCTGACCATTATGAGCACTGGGGGTTGCCGCCATATCGCCAACTTGAATTTTATATTTGGCGGCGCCCGTCACCGCATCTACGCCATGAACCCAGCCTTCTTGGGTGACTACAAAAGCCTGCAACCTATGAATAATGGGTAAAGAGCTGACCAGACTTTCGGTTTCATAGCGCCAGAGGGATTTGGCATCAGGACTTATTTTTTCCAGAAAATTCTTTCTGCTGAGCAGTAAATTATTCCCTGCTGGAATAACGCCAATCGCGTGGGCATTTTGTTTAACCCAGCGCTTTTTACCTCCAGGCCAGTTAAGTGCGCTCATACTGCCATCACGACTTAAGGCATAAAGGGTGTTTTGATGGAGCAGAGGCGGGATGTTCACTTCATCAGGCGCTTCAAAGCTAGCCTGTAAACTGCCATCTGCCGGATGTCTAACCTGAATCTCTTCACTTCTTAAGCCAAGAAAGATAAAGCCATTGCCTGCCGCCAAAGAAGAAGGCCACTGCGGCCCTTCAGCTAATTTTTGTTGCCAGATGGGTTTTAGGTTTTTAGCATAAGGCCCAGCGGCGTAGTAGCCTGTCTGACTCGGGCTAGCCAATCGCTGACGACTGGTTTTTTGACTTTCATTTATTAGTATGCTGTTTAACTGCTCAACCACAGCCATGCCAGAGGCGGGGCGCTGTTCAGGTTTTTTAGCAAGAAGATGGTGAATAAGTTGCTCGAGCCCTTCAGGTACCCAAGGGTTAAGGTCTCTAACAGGTACGAGATCGCCATAAACATGCTGATATAACACAGCCTGATCATTGTCAGCTTCAAAAGGGCTAACCCCTGTACTGGCTTTATAAAGTACAGCGCCAAAGGCATAAAGATCGGTGTGTGCGCCTGTAAGTTTGCCCTCGGCTTGCTCAGGGGCCATATATTGCGGTGTGCCTAAGGTCAAACCTGTTCGGGTGAGTTCGCGGGTTGATTCAGCGAGTTGCACCAGGCCAAAATCCATGACTTTGGGTTGTTTTTGGGCAGTGAGTAAGATATTTCGGGGGGTTAAATCTCGGTGAACTATTCCCCGCTGATGCACATAGACCAAAGCCTCTGCTACGGTGATGGCTGCCTTTAAAAATTCTTGCAAACATGAGACTTCAGTTTCTAAGGGCCCAAGTTCGGTAAATAAGCCACCTTCAACCAATTCCATCGTGAAATAGATATGCTCTTCTCGACCAAGGTCATAAATGGTGACAATGCCCGGATGATTGAGGCTGGCAAGGGTTTTTATTTCACGTCGAAAACGCTCTTTATCTGTCTCGGTTAAATGGGGGCGTAAGACTTTTAGGGCAATGGTTCTATCTAAATGCTGGTCTATGGCCTTAAACACATAAGCCATGCCCCCTTGCCCCAAATGATCACTTATGAGATAACGTTTATCAATCAGCTCGCCCGGTGAAAGCATAGGGGTAAGTATAACGTTTAGAGTTTGCTTGAGGGTGTTCCAATTTTCGCGGCGGTTCCTGCCTTCGGAGTCTAGCCGTTAAGAATCAAGCTGCTTTAGGCGTAAGCAATAGGCTCGAGCCATTCCAGGCAATAGTTTTGTACAATGGACTTCGTGAGTACCTCAAGGCTGATTTTTAAACTACTTTCCCGTTTACCTAATCAGGTCGAGCGCTTAACTAAGTCAGTACAGG
>JAHEBB010000048.1 GCA_024642575.1 Trueperaceae bacterium
AAAGCCCAAGCCATTTTCGCCAGCTTTCTTGTAAACCGAGCGTTTCTGCCAGAACCGTGATTGCCTCGAGCCCAGCTACTCCACGTAAAAGAGCGGCATTTGCCAGGTTCGTTAGGTCAGGAATGGCAAGCAGCCGCGAAGCAGTTGGATAATCAGGAAGCTCGAGTAAATCCAGCAAAAGGCGTCCAGCCAAGGTATCTGCCAATGCCTTAGGTGTTTCATCCATAAGTGGCACACCATATTCATCGGCAAGAGCCAAAAACGCTTTTACTTCTCTTTCTGGCAAAATAACCGCCAGATCAAGTTTTTTCATCCCTGTTGCCAAATCTTTCTTTAGGGAGCGCAGTACCCAACGGGCTTCAGAAACAGGGTTTGAGGCCTTATAAACCTTAGGTTTTGAGAGTTCCAAAGGCTCGAGCGTTTGGTGCTCGAGCGCTAAATTCGCATGTTCCCCTGGCGGTGCTTCAGGCAAACTTAGATAAATGTCAGAAAAGCGTTCCAGAGCCTTAAAAATGCGCAACTCTAGAGGGCCAATCTCTCTAAAACCATCGATAATTATGACATCAGCTTCAGGTTTTTGCGTCAATTTCTGGGCATGTTTTAAGGTCTCACTGCGAAAATCATCGTAGTCCCAGGCATCCCCTTTAATTTGCTCATAACGGTAAAAAACTTTACCTAAACGCTCCATCTCTGCATCAATGGCTTTAATATTGCTAAAGTCCAGACCAAAACGCTTGGCTTCAGCAATCGCTTGAGCAAATAGCCGCGCCTCCCCAGGTGAAGGCAGTTCGTTGCGCAGTTGCAAAAGCGCTTCGCCAACCATTGCTAATCGACCCGTACCCACAACTAATGGTTTTAGCCTAAGAGCATGCGCCAAAAGGCGATAGTAAACTTGCTGTGAGCTTAAAAACTCTATGCCAAGAAGTGCCCCAGCAGCGGTTAATCGCCGATATACATAGGCTCTTTGGCTAGGTAAGCCTACCCACCAGACGCGCTTTCCCTGAGTTGCAAAGTCACGGGCACGATCTAGTAAAAAACTGGTTTTTCCCGACCCTGGGGGGGCAACAAGCAAATGCATTAAGGCATTTTACGCTGAGAGTTTAAAGAAGGATGGAAGCTAGGAAAGCAAGCTGCCCAAGATCAGCATCGATCTTTTTCAAGATGAGTAATTGTCTTGCAATAAAAAAGCTTCCCAAATTTCGTCAACGCTAGCGTTGGAGTAAAGGATTATTGGCACTGGCTTGCAGTTTTAAATCTTTCCAACTTTCCCCTGAAACATCAAACTCGGTTATAAAGCGGTAAGGATAGGTGTTAAGGGTAATGAGCTCGAGCGCACCGTAGTGTCTTTCGCCTTCATGATGCCCCTGCAAGGCAAACACTAACTGTGGGTCATCTTCCGTAATCCCTTCAGATGCCAGCAAATAGCCTTCAATTTGATAGCTTTCTTCTAAAGCTTCGGTTATTGCCTCGAGCGTTTCCCAAGACATCGTGTAGTTTCGTCGCAACTTCCCAAGCGTTAGGTAAATGCCCATACTGCCATCTTTGATAGCGTAAAGCGTCGGCGTAATCGTTCTATACTCGGTCCAGGATTCATGAAAGCGCGTCAGGGCAAATTTTATGGCTGCTTTGGCGTCAGGTAAGGGGCGGCAGCTTTTTAGCTCGAGCAACTCGAGCCTCTTTGCAATGGCTAAATCTGCAAACGACATAGATTAATGGGTTACGCCAGCGACCAGTTTAAGATCAGGGGCATCATGTAGAGCAGCATGAAGACATACTTGTATTCCTCTGGTCATAGTTTCTAGGCTCATACTTGGCGCAGCATGGTTTATAGCCTGCTCGGGCAAAAAGGGAACATGGATAAAGCCCCCTTTCATCTCAGGATAGCTGGTAGCAAGCAAGTGCAAAAGCCCAAACATCAGATGATTACAGACATAAGTTCCTGCACTGTTGCTAATATGCGCAGGAATACCTTCATCATGCAAAGCTTTGAGCATGCGCTTTAAAGGTAATTTTGAGAAATAGGCGTCTGGCGCATTATCTATGACACAAGTATCAATAGGTTGTTGCCCCTCGTTATCAGGAATGCGTGCATCGTTAACATTGATAGCGACCCGCTCGAGCGAAAGCATTGATCTGCCTCCGGCTTGCCCTAGTGCAAAAACCAAATCCGGTTGATGGGTTTTTAATTCACGACTTAATGTTCCGAGGCATAGATCAAAAACAACGGGCAAGCGCAAAATGATTAGCTCAACTTCATCTGTCGATGTCAGTCTACGAGCGATTTCCAAAGCGGGATTGGTCGTTTCACCCGCAAACGCTTCAAAAGCAGTAATAAGTACTTTTTTCCTATACATTAAGTCAGTTTATCGCGTCTTCTCATAGCTGAGGCTGTTTCATGATAAGTTGTAGCAACATTTTCTAATGTCAGTTCCCAGGGAGAGCAGTGGACCCAGAAAGCAGCCCGAACGCAGAACCTTTTTCAAAACTTAGACGGCGCATTTACTTCGTTTTTTGTTTTATTGGACTTATTGCCAGTACTATTGGTTATATTTTTGCCTTATCCAGTGGCGAAGCCGATTTTATTAGGCAACTTATTAGCTTTTTGGTAATAGGTACATTTATTGTTATGACCTTGCTCGCGCTCTGGACGCGCATTTCTCTGGCAAGGCTCGAGCAAAGCTTATTTGTCAGCGTTGTAAGTTTAAGCCTTATTACCCTTGTTTACGCGCTCTATATTGAGTACCCGATACCTTTAGCCCAGGATCTTATTTTAGCTTTACTCCTCTGGTTTCCTGGCGTCTACGTCATGATCTTTTTCGTTTTTAAAACACAAAAAGCGGTCCTTATAGGCTCGATCCTACTCTTTATTGTCATGGCGCTGTCTCTTCCCCACGCCCTTAGAACCCTTAATCGCGTAACCGTTTTTGATGGCATTACACCTTTTTTACAAATCTACCTTTCGCACATCTTTATTATTCTTGCGCTTTACGGCTTTGCCGTATTTCGTGCTCACGGGGTTAAACAGCAAAAGATAGCCCAGTCGTTTAAGGCACTTGCTTCAACAGACGCCCTAACAGGTTTAGCTAATAGGCGGCACATGACTGACTTGCTGACGCTCGAGCTCACCCGCCAGGAGCGCTACAAGCATGATTTTTCTATCATCATGCTAGACCTTGATAAGTTTAAACAGGTTAATGATGTTTATGGTCATGATGCGGGCGATGAAGTACTCAAGCAAACCGCAAACATTCTCAAAGAAAGCTTTAGAGCCAGCGACACCGCAGCCCGCTGGGGAGGTGAAGAGTTTCTTATTCTCTTACCCGAAACCCAAAATGACAACAGCCTATTTGTTGCCGAAAATTTGCGTAAACAGATTGAAACCCAGCTTCACTATGACAAAAAACGCATAACGATTAGTGTAGGCGTCGCCAGCTTTAGAGCCGCAGATAGTTTAAGAAGCTTGGTCAAACGTGCTGATGATGCCCTTTATAAGGCAAAGTCTAAAGGGGGTAATAGCGTCATAAATGAGACACTCGACCCTGACGAAAGCAGCGAGCTACAAGAGCCTTCTCTAGATACTAGCGAATCCCCGGCGGAACCTGCGTAGGAGGTGGCTCAGGCAAGTTGGCAGGCACGGGCACGCCAACCAAGCGTTTCATAACGCCATTTTCATTACAACCTACAAAAAAAGGACAGCGCAAACACTCCGACCAAACTCTCGGGTGAAGCTCTTTTGTTTTGTCAATAAGCTTAAAGCCGCATTTTTCAAAAAACCCCACCGAATAAGTCCAGGCAAATAAGGTCGGGATACCTATACGACGGGCCTCGAGCTCACAGGCTTCAACGAGTTTTTTACCGATACCTTTGGTTACAATGTCGGGCCTAACCGCCAAACCCCTCACTTCGGCAATATCTCCCCAAAGGATATGCAAAGCACCGTTACCGGCAAAGATGGGTCCATCATCTGTTTGAATTTCTGCAACATAGAAATCCCGCATATTCTCAAAGATGTTTTGCATAGGTCGAACCAACATTTTTCCCTGTGCCGCCCAGGTAGAAATATTGTCAAAGATTAAAGGAACGTCTTCAGTGTCAGCAGGTCGAACGGTTATAACCGGATTATCAAGGGTTAAGGAATCAGACACCTAATGATTCTTGCATGTCTTTCGGAAAAAGGGAATATACAAAAGTCTTAGATATCAAATCCAGGGTAAGCAGCAAGTTCTGCCGAGCCCACTTGTATCACTTCAACATTTCTAAACATCAGACCCGTACCGTGCTCAACATCCCAGCTGCACTCAAACGTTAAGCCCAAAGTGATATTCTCTTTCCGAAAAGGATAAACCAGCAGTTTGGGAAAGCTCAGTAGCGGCTCGAGCTCTTCAGCACTGGTAATGTAGGGTGCAAGATCCAAAAAATCAGTCTTTTTGATTCTTATTTTTTCCCAAACAGGTAAAACTTCAGTCTGATAGTAGGTACTTAGCGCGGCCAACGCTTTAGATTTATACTCCTCTTGGTTGGTCAAAAAATGTTCTAAGTTAAGCCCATAAAGTGTTAAATCTTCAGTACTAGTTTCAAATTCAAATTTAAGCTTTTCAAACACTCGATTATCTAGACTGCCCTGCCATAACCGCAAGGGTCGTTTTTTGCCTTCATAAAAGTCAGAGAGCTCCCCAAACAGTTCATCTCCCATACGTTTTAGCTAACAATCCTTTTGCGAACTTTATTTGAGACTTTACCTGCTCGAGCCCCGTACCGCCGAAGCTATTACGCACATTCACCACAGACTCGAGCTTAAGCACCTCAAAGACATCTTGCTCAATTAGGCTCGAGACGCCCTGCATCGTCTCAAGATTTAAATCTTGCAAGTCTTTACTTTGGCTAATCCCTAGAGCTACAAGTTTGCCCACAATTTCATGCGCTTCACGAAAAGGCAAACCTTTCTTCGCCAAATAATCCGCCAAATCTGTAGCATTGGAGTAGGCGCGACCTGCTGCATAGTACATACGAGCTTTATTAATTTTCATTTTAGGGAGCATGCTCATGGTCAGCTTTAAACATACGGTGAGGGTTTCTACCGTATCCATACAACCCTCTTTATCTTCTTGCATGTCTTTGTTATAAGTTAGCGGCAAACCCTTCATAACCGTTAGAAGCCCCATCAAATTGCCATAAACTCGTCCGGTTTTCCCGCGTATAAGCTCAGAAACATCAGGGTTTTTCTTCTGCGGCATAATGCTGCTACCTGTAGTGTGGGAGTCAGGCAAGGTCACAAAGCCAAACTCCTGTGATGACCATAAAATCAACTCTTCTGAGAGTCTAGACAGGTGCATCATAAGGATGCTGGCAGAACTTAAAAACTCGAGCGCAAAATCACGATCAGAGACAGCATCTAAGGAGTTTCTTGCTGGTTCTGCAAACTCGAGCAGTTCTGCCGTTTTTTCTCGGTCTATAGCAAAACCTGTACCTGCCAGGGCACCTGCGCCAAGGGGCGAAATGTTAAGTCGTTTAAGCGAATCTGTGAGTCTAGCTTCATCACGAGAAAACATTTCAAAATATGCCAGCATGTGGTGGCTAAATAATATCGGCTGCGCCACTTGCAAATGGGTGTACCCCGGCATAATTACATCAAGGTTAGCTTCTGCTAGGTCAACAAAAACATGCCGCGTTTCATGAATCAGAGAAATGAGTTCATAGGTTTTGTCTCTTAACCAAAGACGAAAATCCGTTGCCACCTGATCATTCCGACTGCGTGCCGTATGCAACTTACCACCAACCGCACCAATACGGTTGCTTAACTCACGTTCAATATTCATATGAACATCTTCAAGCTCTACAGACCAGCTAAATTTCCCTGCTTCAATATCGCTACGAATAGAGCTTAAACCCTCGATAATTGTCTTAACATCCGCTGAGGGTAGTATTCCTTGCTCTACCAGCATTGTTGCGTGAGCAATAGAGCCCTGAATGTCTTGCAAAGCCATCGCTTTATCAACATTGATTGAAGCATTAAATTCCTGAACAAGCTGATCGGTTTCCTCTTCAAACCGACCGCCCCACATGCGTTTTTTGGTCATAACAGACTCCCATCACCCTATAGGTGGGTATTTTCTAAAAAGATGATAACTGAGATTTTAGTGGGAGCGAGCATTTTTAGCCCTGCTATGTTTTAAAGATGATTGGTTTTTACAAATGCTTTTGCAAATACTCAATGATTATCTTGGCAATTCTCTCGGTGTCCGCTGCCGCTAAGATATCCCCTGCCAAAACATGGCTTTCTAGGTCAGCCGAATCTGTTATGGCAATAAGTTCTTTACTTTTTGACCCGATTTTTGCAAAGGTAGTTTCAACACGTTTTGGATTTACAACCTGATCATTTGGCGAATAAATTGTTAGTACAGGTATGGCTATACTTACCAGGTCTGAAGATCGTGCCAGTTTGACCAGCCCCATCATAGGTAAAATGGCTTTACTCGGGTAAGACTCAGTCCAGTATTTGGCTTGCCCCTCGTTTCGTGGTTCCCAACTGCGAATAGGCCCAATGAGTTGCCTGACAATCTGCTCCGCCCAGGGCCAGGTCAATATTTCTGAAGTGCCGTCCTTTGGGGCAAAATTTGGCGAAATCAGAACGACCGCAGCCAAGGCATTCATATTCTTTTGGGCTGCCAACCAAGTTGCCGCCGAAGCTCCTGTTGAAACGCCCATGACAATGACCTTTTTGCCGATGCGCTTACCTATTTCATAAGCTTCAATAGTGTCATTCAGCCAATCATTTACGCTGGCTTCAGCCATGGCTTCGCTCGAGCGTCCATGCCCCGCAAATCGTGTATAAAAAAGATTAGCACCCAAATCAGCAGCAATGAGCTCAGATAAAGGTGCAGTTTCTTGCCGAGTCGCAGAAAAACCATGCAAGTACACGAGCGCGTACTCCGTTTGTTCTTTGGCATCATTTGCCCAGATAATCGTTTTTTCAGCGCCAGGAACAATATCTGAATACTTTGCCTCAGACTCGAGCAAATAATGGTCTAAATCAGTCGGAAGGTTAATTGGTTTTAACTGGGTATCCACCTTGACTCTTGGCCCTAGTAGAAAAACAATCATGAGAGCCAATAGCAACACACCAAACCCCTTGAGTATTTTTAAAACCATACGCCTATAGTACTGCAATTAGCGCAAAGGTCTTAGGGGTGTTTGTCTAATAAAGATCTAAATTATTTGTAATATTTTTGCTAACCGCTGAGGAACTTTGAGCTTTTGCGACTATAGGATTGAGTCTTAATTAATAATGTAATCCCTTTAAAAAAATTGATCCCCCTTCTTTTCGAAGGAGGACGACCACCACAACTTTAGTTTAGGTGATAAAAACAAATGCTTAAACGCAGCTGTCACAAATTCTTACAAAATTCTTACTTGGCAAATTTTAAGGCTCGAGCGTTCCTGCTCTAACCCCATAAGAAAGTGCAGGTTCATCTTGCCCCACATAGATATTTACAGTTTTTTCGTGAACAGGGTTCATGGTGTCTGCCACAATTGCCCTAAAGGTTTTTCTTCCGCCCACCGTTTCATCTAAGGTAATCGTGACTTCTGAGCCGCAAGGATAGGTCGCCAAAATATCTCGGCTTACAGCAATATGCCGCCAAGGTTCTAAAACGATTGAGCAAGCACCTGCACCCCCAGTAACAAAGCTAAAGCCAACGCGCTCGAGCGTTAGATTACCTTCACTGACAGGTACGACTTCGCTTACCTCAGGTTCCTGAGTCGTCGCTTCTTGGGTGGTCTCTGGCTGAGCCTCTGTTGTCTGTGAACTCTCTACCTGAGAACCTGCTATCAAGGTTTCATCTGGCAAAATCGGAACGATAAGGGTTTCGCCATTACCCGCTTGCTGACTTACCGTGGTGCCGTCTGGCGATACAGGTACGACACCCGCATTACCCGCATTACTGGCATTTTGCTCAGTGGTCGTTTTATCTAAGATATTGTTCTTGGCACGACTAAAGTCAAACCTTAAGCTCGAGGGCGAAAAAAGCGTAAATACGATGATTATAGCTACTGCTATCATCGTTAGAAGAAGAAGGCCGTCAATTAGTTTATCTCTCATAATAAATGGCTACTCAAGCCTGATACTATCTCGCAACCCCAATAGATTGTAGCGCCGTATCAATAAAGGAAGAGCAATGAGCATGACAGTTGCCACTAAAGATAAGCCTAAAGCATAAACCCAATTAAGGTGAAAAGCTGAGCCTAAATAGGTTAATAAGAAGGTCGAGGGAATCATTCCAAAAAATGTTGCCAGTGCATAGATTCGAACGGACAGACCACTAACACCAGCAGCGTAACTAATAATATCAAAGGGAAATAGCGGCAAAACTCGAGATAGAAAAATGACAATTCCCAAAAATACCTCTCCCCTTTCCTTGTCAAAAACCATCACCTTCCCTGCTAGAGCTTTCATGATGCTACGCCCGAGTGTCCGCCCTAAAAAATAGGCAATCATAGCGCCTAAAAACCCTCCAAGGACACTGTAGAAAAGAGCGGGTAAGGCTCCCCACAAGGCCCCAGCCGCTAAAGTTAAAGGCACACCAGGAATTTGACTTACCACGACTGAAATTGCTAAGAGTAAAGAAAATACCAAAGGGCCCCACCAACCTGTCATGCTGGCAAAGGCTTTAAAACCTTCTTCGCTAAAAATATTCATATGTGTTTGGGCTTGAAATAGCCATAATCCTAATAACGTCAGAGCAAATACGGTCAGAGCGATAAGATTACTTGGATTTAGTAAGTGACGAAACCTTTTAATAGCCCTAGCTTAGCTTACTAAAAAGCTCAACTACCTCACTCTAAAGACGTAAAGAGCTTTATTCTGAAGGAAAGAATTAGGTGATTTTATTGGATAATGATACCTAGCTTTTACCTTATGAATAGTAAAAAGGTTTTTTCCCTAGGTATAGTCTTTCCAAAATTTATTAGGAATAATGCTTACCCTTGGCTATAGATTCCAGCCTTCGCTGGGGCTAAAGGCAGAATGATGAATGAATAAACATTGTTAAGGAAACAGCGAGCTTAAACATTAAACTTTAGATTCACTATAGCTGCGTTATTACAGATTAAAATCAGCCTTTTGTATCTGGTTGAAGCGCTTTATCATCTGCTAGCCTTATTAGCTGTGAGCATTTTCTTTTTAATCTTGGGCATTGGTTTACTTTATCTGGGCGGTGAACTTCTGGTTCGCAACGCCAGTTCGCTAGCTACTCGCCTTGGCATAAGTCCTTTAGTGATTGGCTTAACGGTTGTCGCGTTTGGTACGAGTGCTCCTGAATTAGCTGCAACCTTAGCTTCTGCCTTAAATGGCGCTTCTGACCTGGCCATTGGTAATGTCATTGGCTCAAACATAGCCAATATTGCGCTTATTTTGGCAACGGCTGCACTCATTTACCCCTTATCAGCAGGCAAATTATTTCTTAAACGTGATTTCCCCGTCATGATGGCAGTCAGCTTACTCCTGATTCCTTTTATGCTAGATGGCATCGTGACCAGGCTCGAGGGTGGCATTCTGGTTGCTCTCCTTATTGTTTATCTTGTTTATTTACTCAAATACGACAGGGACCAACTTGCGCCCGATGATTTACCGCTCGAGCCCAAGCAACCGCTCTGGCAAAGTTTGATACTGGTCGCCGTAGGTATAGGTCTACTCGTTTTAGGGGCGAGGCTTTTGGTCATTGGCGCTATAGACATTGCTACCAGACTAGGCGTACCTGAAGCCGTTATAGGGCTGACGGTGGTTGCCTTTGGCACAAGTTTGCCTGAATTAGCAAGCTCTATTGTGGCTGCCAGCAAAAAGCAAAGTGACATCATATTAGGCAATATTATCGGCTCAAATATCTTTAACATTCTGGCAATTACAGGTATTACCTCGCTGATTCACCCGCTAGCTGAACCTTTTGCCGAAATCCGCTTAGACATTTTTATAATGCTTGGGTTTTCACTCGCCTTATTACCCTTATTTATTATGGGTACCAAAGGGCGTCTTGGCCGCATCCCAGGAGGGCTCCTGCTGACCGGCTATATTGTTTACATCATCCTACTTTTTACTTAAACCTATCTGGCACCCGCAACATCAAGCCAGGCACCCGAGGTATAGGAGGCTTCATCTGACAAAAGCCAGAGAATAGCCGTTGCGACTTCCTCGGCGGTACCATTACGTCGCATAGGCACCGTCTGAGCAACCTGAGCTGCCCTCCCTGGCATCTCACTTAGCTGATGAATTTCGGTATCTATAAAGCCTGGGCGCACGGCATTGACCCTAATGCCTTCTTGCGCTACCTCTTGGGCTAAACCATAAGTAAAGGTGTCTATGGCCCCTTTTGAGGCTGCATAATCAACATAGACCCCAGCCGAACCTGTGCGACTAGCGGCAGATGAAACATTGACGATTGCGCCACCTTTGCCACCATAGCGTGTTGACATGCGTTTTATGGCTTCTCTTGCACAAAGAAAACTGCTGACCACATTGGTTTGAAACAGCTTGCTTAGGCGTTCTGCGGTCATTTCATCAACACGTTTGGCAGGAACTAGAGTGCCTGCATTATTCACCAGAGCAGTAAGCTTGCCAAGTTCAGCATCTACGGTTTCAAATAGCCTGATGACCTCAACTTCATTGGCTACATCAGCCTGAACGGTTATTGCTTTTACACCAAAGCTAAGGACTTGCTCGAGCGTAGCTTTAGCCGCAGCTTCATTTTGGTGATAGTTAATGCAAAGGTTATAGCCGCGCTCTGCCGCCAAAAGGGCCGTAGCCCTACCAATGCCACGGCTCGAGCCTGTAATAAGCAACGTTTTAGCCATTAACTATGCGCAATAACTTCAATTTCGACAAGCACATCTCTGGGTAACCGAGCTACCTGCACGGTCGAGCGAGCAGGAGGGTTTTCGCTAAAGTAAGTGCCGTACACCGCATTCATAGCCGCAAAATTATTCATATCACTCAAAAAGCAGGTCGTTTTTACCACTTTATCAAGGCTTGTTCCAGCACCTGCTAAGACCGCTTTGATGTTTTCAAGAACCTGAGTGGCTTGTTCTTCGATGCTGCCGTTATTCAGGCTGCCATCGGGTCTTAAGGGAATTTGCCCACTACAGAATACTAGGTCTCCTATTCTCACGGCCTGTGAATAGGGGCCAATTGCAGCAGGGGCGTTAGAGGTTTGAATGATGGTTTTTGACATTTTCTTCTCCTTAGGATTAAGTACCTAGTACCTAGACGTTAGTACCTAGTAATAAAATTATTCTTCTGTATCCTCGCCTTGCATAAGTTCGGCAATACCACCCGATTTAGGCAAAACGCCAGCTCTGGCGTAAACACCAAGCTTATTACGTGAATCGGTGATATCGAGATTTCTTAGCGATAATTGACCAATGCGGTCAAGCGGGCTAAAAGCTTCATCTTCAACACGCTCCATAGATAAACGTTCAGGGTGATAGGTGAGGTTGGGACTGGTGGTATCAAGAAGGCTGTAATCGTCTCCGCGGCGAAGCTCGAGCGTAACTGTTCCACTAATCGCCCGACCCACCCATTTTTGCAGCGTATCGCGGAGCATCAGACTTTGCGGATCAAACCAGCGACCCTCATAAAGTAAGCGCCCAAGTTTTCGACCTAAACTACGGTAATTATCAATTGTGCCTTCGTTATGAATACCTGCCAAAAGACGTTCATAGGCAATATGTAAAAGGGCCATCCCTGGCGCTTCATAAATGCCTCGACTTTTCGCTTCTATGATGCGGTTTTCAATCTGGTCACACATGCCTAAACCATGCCGCCCACCAATTGTATTAGCTTCTTCAACTAAGGCTACATAATCACTAAAGGTTTTGCCATTTAACTCAGTAGGGAAACCGTCCACAAACGTGATGCTCACTTCTTCGGCAGCAATGTCTACACTACTGTCCCAGAATTTCACACCCATAATCGGGTTAACAATTTTTATGCCCTTATTTAAAAACTCGAGGTCTTTGGCTTCATGCGTTGCGCCCCAAATATTGGCATCCGTAGAATAGGCTTTTTCTTTGCTGGCGCGGTACTCAAAACCATTTTCGGTCAAGAATTCGCTCATCTCTTTGCGCCCACCCAACTCCCGCACAAAAGTCTGGTCAAGCCAGGGTTTGTAAATACGCAAGTTGGCATTCGCCATAAGCCCATAACGGTAAAAGCGCTCGATGTCATTGCCTTTGTAGGTCGAACCATCACCCCAGATATTGACATCATCTTCTTTCATAGCTTGAACCAGCACCGTCCCCGTAATGGCGCGGCCTAGTGGGGTAGTATTAAAGTAGCGCTTGCCTGCGCTTTCTATATGAAACGCACCGCACATAAGGGCAACCAGACCCTCATGTACCAAAAGTTCGCGGCAATCAACGGTGCGAGCTTTTTCTGCACCATAAGATCTTGCGCGGCGAGCTATATCTTCATAATCAGATTCATCAGGTTGACCAAGGTTAGCGGTGTAAGCAAAAGGAACTGCGCCTTTTTTACGCATCCAGGCAATTGCCGCAGAAGTATCGAGACCTCCTGAAAAGGCAATGCCGACTTTTTCGCCAACGGGGAGAGAGAGCAAAATCTTTTCCATCAGGGAGGATTGTATCAGCTTATGGGGCTAGCAGGTTTAGGTCAGCATTATTTTTTGCCCTCTCCAATCTTGTACCAACCGCGTAACTGAGTATGGCATTGCATCAATTCTACGAAGGTCATAGGCTCGAGCCCTAAATGACGCCTACAACATCTGAGCCTAGTTCGCAGATTTTTATCCCGATTCTACCTATACTTAAACCTATGGCCTTAGAAACTCCCAAGTATGTGGTGATTGAAAAAGAAGCACAGTTTGAAATTCGAGCGTATACGGAGTACATCATTGCAACCGTTAGTTTAGAGGGCTTAGATTTTGAACAAGCAAGTAATCGGGGCTTTAGGATAATTGCCGATTATATTTTTGGTAACAATACAAAACGAGATAAAGTTGCTATGACCGCACCTGTAATGCAAAAGCAAGTCTCTCAATCAGAAAAGATTGCCATGACAGCGCCTGTTGGCCTTAGCCAAACGGCTGATAAGCATTACCAGATATCTTTTGTTATGCCTAAGTCATACACGCTCGAGACATTACCTAAACCAAACAATGAAGCGGTTAGTTTAAAACTTATGCCCGCAAGCAAGATGGCTGTACTTTCGTTTTCGGGCAAGGTAAACGAAGCGCGCGTGTCAAAAATGACCCAAGAACTTCAGACTTGGATGGACAAGAAAAAGCTAAAGGCAAAAGGAGAAGTATCTCTAGCAAGATACAGTCCACCTTATATACCTGTATTCATGCAAAAGAACGAACTTGCTTTTAACCTTGAGGCTTAGCCAGTTCAGAAATCTGCAAACCTTCTTTTACGGTAAACTAAACTATGAAACTCTTTGATTTAAGTGGAAAAGTTGCCATTGTAACAGGGGGAAACGGTGGCATTGGTCTGGGTATGGCTGAGGGTCTAGCTGAAGCAGGCGCAAACATTGTCATTGCAGCACGCAACCAAGAAAAATCGGCACAGGCAGTCAGGCTGCTTAAAAAACATGGCACCAAGGTTTTGGCTTTAAGCTGTGATGTTGCCGAGCCTGAATCCGTCAAGGCAATGGTTGAAAGCGTCATAGCACACTTTGGCGCTATCCATATTTTGGTTAATAATGCAGGCATAAACATTCGCAAACCTGCCGAAGACTTGAGCTTTGAGGAATGGCGCAAGGTTTTAAGCACCAATCTGGATAGTGCTTTTATCTGTTCTCAAGCCTGCTACCCTCACATGAAGTCAGCGGGTGGCGGCAAAATTTTGAATAATGGCTCGATGCTCTCGATTTTTGGCTCGAGCTGGGGCGCACCCTACTCAGCCTCTAAAGGGGGCATGGTGCAACTTACCAAATCCCTGGCGGCAGCCTGGGCTAAAGACAACATTCAAGTCAATTGTTTTTTACCAGGTTTTATCGAGACACCGCTTACTGAAACTGCCAGAGCTCAGATACCCGATGTTGATGAAAAAGTGGTGAATAACACTATGGCTAAGCGCTGGGGCCAGCCCGAAGATATGAAAGGCATTGCCATCTTTTTGGCCAGCAGCGCTTCGGACTTCATTACGGCGACAGCTATTCCTGTTGATGGTGGCTTTTCTGCTCTCCTTTATTAGCCTATGAAATACCTCATGCTTTTATCTTTTGTTGCCTTACTCATGCTGGCAGTAGCACAAGAAAACCCTGATAAGTGGTGTCGAAATGGGTTGTTTACGCAAACAGGTTCAGATTTTACGCTGGCTCGAGTCACCCCTTTAAGCCCTCGAGCTTACTTTTTTAGTGATAATGAAAGTTGCCCCGCCAATGACTGTCAGCTTACAAACTATCTCATTCCTGGTGACACAGTGATCTTAGCCGATCACTTTTTTGCTGATTTTGTCTGCGCCTGGTATGAACCTAAAAACGGGGAAGAAACGGTTGGCTGGTTAAAGCAAGATGATTTGGAACTGGTTGCTTTAGCGCCTGAACCAGACTTTGATGAGTGGCAGGGCGTCTGGGCAGATGCAGAGAATACGCTAGTCATAAACGAAAGCTATTTTGGCGAAGGTCTGATAATCGAAGGGCAAGCCTTTTGGATGGGGCTAAATGACAACATTCATATAGGCGGCGCATTTGGTAGAGCTTACCCTGAAGGCAATAAGCTAGGGCTCTTTGACTTTGATTATGGCTGCAAACTCGAGCTTTGGCTGTTAGACCATTATTTGCTAGCGCGAGACAATAAGGAATGTGGCGGTATGAACGTGACGTTTGATGGCATCTACACGACTCCATAAGGCGTTAAAGTAGTGACATGAATCCGAACCTACTTATTCGTCTGGAAACCCAACTTGACGCGCTCGAGCTTTTCACGGGTCTATCTGAAGAAGCCTTCACCCAAAGACCTATTTCTGATAAATGGTCAGCACACGAAAATCTGGCACATATTGGGCAGTATCACAGCGTTTTTTTGGCTCGCCTCAAACGCATTGCTACTGAAGATGAACCTGAATTTGAGCGCTTTAAAGCCGATACCGATCCTGACTTTTTGGCCTGGGTGAATAAAGAACCTGGGGATGTGCTTTTTGACTTAAATAAAGAAAGAGGCGTTCTGCTCGATTTTCTAAAAGAACAAGAACCCCTTTATTTTAATCGCTGCGGCAAACATCGTTTATACGGCACTCTTACGGTTGAGTCCTGGCTCGAGCTTTTCTTGCTTCATGAGGCGCATCATTTGTTTGTCGCTTTTGGTCGCGCTAGGGCTTAGAAGCCCAGAAAACTTAGTGATTAGCTAAAGTTAAGCTCAAGATATATTTTTTCATTTCCACGACATATTGCACCACTCACTTAGCGCCTTTATTTCTACTCCCCTGGGTCGCACGAGTTGTTTGATGGGGCAACAACTCGCGGAAACGCTATTTATTTCACTTTTAAAGGTAAGCGCTCTAAACCCCGCAGGTTAAGTCCTGGTCGCCATTTTAGCTTTTCTCTTGGCACTGAAAGCTGAAGATTAGGAAAGTTTTCTAACAAAGTTTGTAAAGCAATAGTTCCCTCGAGCCGAGCAAGCGGTGCGCCAAGACAATAGTGAATACCCTGACCATAGGCTAAGTGACGATTTTTCTCACGACTCAGGTCAAGTTTATTTGCACTTACAAATTGACTCTCATCTCGGTTAGCCGAGGCTAAGATGCCAGCAACCTGCTGTCCTTTGGCAATGCTAATACCTGCGTACTCAATCGGTTCGCGGGTATAGCGCTCAGTTGCCACTTCAACAGGGCTATAGTAGCGAGCGCATTCTTCAATAGCAGTCTTATAGAGGTCAGGGTTTTGCCTTAAGAGCTCGAGCTGAGTTAGATTTTCCAGAAGTGCCAAAGCGCCATTGGCTATTAAATTCACGGTAGTTTCGTGTCCGGCTATGATTAAAAGTACGATCATTCCTAGCAGTTCGTCTTCTGTCAAATGATCCCCTTCAGCTTTAGCTTCTATCAGGGCAGTCATGAGATCATCGGCAGGATTGGCTTGCTTAACCTTAAGAACTTGCCGTAGTAGACGTACCATACGCCACATGGCGGGAAGTGCAGCTAAGACATTGCTTGAAGAGGTTGAATCAACGGCTGCTGTTGAAAGTCGGTGAAAGGGGTCACGGTAGCGCTCAGGAATACCCAGAATTTCCGAGATAATGGTCATGGGAATAGGCAATGCATAATCAGCAATAAGCTCGAGCTCCCCTTTTTGCTTCGCTTTCCAGGCAAGCTCTTGCGACAAACTGTGAATTCTGCCTGTCATGCGTTCAATTAGCTTTGGCGTAAACCCTTGATGGACAAGACCTCTCAGGCGGCTATGGTCAGGTGCGTCTAGGTCTAGCATATTGCGCTCAAGCACCCGTATAAAGGGCAAGAAACCCAGTGCTGGCCCAGATTTTGTACCTGGAACGTTTCTTTTAGACTTGACCAGTCGGTCGTCTTTTAGCAAGGCTTGAACATCATCATAGCGGCTTATAAGCCAAATGGTTTGCCCACTGGGTAGCTTGACGGGGTAAACGGGCGCTTCATTTCGGAGGCGAGCATAATAATCATAAGCGCTTTCTTTAAAGGCTGAACTTGTGACATTAAGAGGCTCGAGCCTTTCACGTTTTAGCTCGGCTGGGGCAATCATGCTATTTTCCTTTCAAGATTTGAAGCAAAGCTCTTGGCTAAAAAACCTAGAATCTCTGCCACATGTTTTTCGGTCTCATCATCTCCCAACAAATTTAAAAGAAGCAGACCAAATAGTGAACCTGCTAGGGCGCGGGTAAGCGCTTCGGAAGAAACCGAAGGCTCAGTTAAAACCTCAGAAAAAGCTTGTTCACCCATTTTCAGGGTAGGTGAAATGATGGCGTCAAAGTACAATTCTCTTATTTCTGAATCGCTGATAATTTCGGGCAAAACCGCTTGCAAAACCTCTTTTTTAGCAAACATGAAGTTAAATCGGTGTTGCATTTGCTTAAGAAACAAAGTCTCTAAATCAGTTGAGTTTAGGTTTTCAAACTGAGCAGGACGTGCCTCAGTTTCATTGAGCTCATTTAGTACAGCTAAGAGCAGTTCCTTTTTACTGGCAAAGTAGTTATAAACCGTACCATCTGCTATGCCAGCTTCTTTAGCAACGTCTTTAATCTTGGCGCGGTGAAACCCTTTTTCTGAAAACACCCTAATCGCTGCATCAATAATATGTTTTTGTTTAATACTGGTAAGCTGTTCGCTCAAATTTGGTTTTGTTTCTGTCATAAAAACTCCAATATGAATCAAGGTTCATAAAAATGAATAGCAATTCATATTGATACTAGAGCTATTTCTGGTTCTTGTCAAGCTACTTTTTAATAGGGTTTAGGCTTGCCTTGCTTCATTACTATTGCTAAAGTAAATAGCTTCTATATTCTCGGCAGCCCTTTAAAATCCCTATACTTAAGCTTTAACCCAAATAAAGGATGAATTATGCTCGAAAAACCTACACTTAAAGGAAAAACCATTGTCCTAAGACCCATTGGCCCCGAGGATGCGCAAGCAATGTTTGAAAGCCTCAGTGATGAAGAGGCAAAGCGGCTAACTGGCACCCAGGAGAGTTTTACACTCGAGCAAGTCCAGGCTTTTTGTACAAGGGTTCCGACCGAAGATGACCGCTATGATTTTGCTATTACCCTACCTGGTGAAAACCGCTACCGTGGCGAAGTCGTACTCAATGAAATCGATTGGGAAAACCGCTCATCAAGTTTTCGCATTGCCATATCAGGCGCGGAAAACCGCGAAAAGGGCTACGGCTCAGAGGCAACTGAACTTGTACTCGAGTTTGGCTTTAAGACTCTAAACCTACACCGCATTGAGCTCGAGGTTTATGACTTTAACCCAAGGGCTCGGCATGTTTATAAAAAACACGGCTTTCTTGAAGAAGGCATAAGACGAGATGCGCTGCTGTTGGAAGGTAAATTTCAAAGCGCCATCACTATGAGCATCTTGCAACCTGATTTCCTTGCAAAACAAACTAGGCAAAAATTTGAAGCTCTAGAAACGGAGCGATTGCGCATACGCAGATTACGAAATGACGATTTAGAGCCACTGGTTGCCTACCGAAATCTACCCGAAGTCGCCTGGATGCAACTATGGCAAGACTACGACAGTGAACGAGCAAGAGCGCTAATTAATGGTTGTAAAGTCGTAGAACCCTTTAGCGCCAATGATTCATTTCAGTTTGCGGTAGCTCTTAAAGACAGCGACAAGCTTATCGGGGATCTTTATTTCAAACTGGATGAGGCTGGCAAACAAGCTGAAATTGGTTATACTTTTGACCCAAAATTCCAGGGCCAAGGGCTAGCGACAGAAGCCCTTAAAGCCCTTATGGATCATGCCTTTAAGAAACATGACCTCCACCGCATTTACGGCATTACCGACCCACGCAATCTTCCCTCTATAAACCTTATGAAACGCGTGGGGATGCAGCAAGAAGCCCATCTCAGAAAAAATTTATGGTTTAAGAGCGACTGGGCTGATGATGTTATTTTTGCTGTTCTTGAAAAAGAATGGGCGATTTAAACGATAAATTTCTGCTTTAAATACTCATGATACGTTTTTCTGGTCTTTGGCAAAACCAAAATTTTATGCGCCTATGGGTAGGTCAAACCGTCTCTGTCTTTGGTTCCATGGTCGGAGGTTTGGCGCTGCCCTTTGTCGCCATCCTTAGCCTTCAAGCAAGCCCCTTTCAGGTGGCTTTTTTAGGCAGCATGAGCCTGATTCCAGGCTTTCTCATAAGCCTTTTTGCAGGGGTCTGGGTAGATCGTTTGGCGCGAAAACCTGTATTGATTGCATCAGATATCGGGCGGTTTTTGGTTCTTTGTACCATACCTTTAGCGGCACTACTTGGCATTCTTAGTATGGTTCAGCTTTACCTGGTTGCTTTTCTTTATGGCGCATTAGGAACCTTTTTTGAAATTGCCTATCATGCCTATTTGCCGTCACTGGTAAGTAAAGAAGAGCTTGGTGAAGGCAATAGCAAACTAAGCGCCAGTGCCTCGGTTGCTGAGGCGGGTGGGTTTGGCATGGCGGGCTGGCTAGTCCAGTGGCTTACACCTCCCCTGGCGATTCTAGTAGATGCCGTTTCCTTTTTGGTCTCTGCTTTAAGCCTGGCCGCGATTAAGACGCTCGAGCCTGAACGAAACAATAGCCAAGCTAATAGCTCCGTATGGCTTGAAATCAAAGAGGGTCTTGTAGAACTCTGGACTGAACCTATCGTTCGTTCTCTTGTTGGGAGTTCTACGGTTCTGGCTCTTTTTAGCCGCCTTTATGGCAGTATGTTTTTGATTTTTACAACCAGAACATTAGACCTATCCCCTGGCATTCAGGGTATGATTTTTGCCATTGGTGGCCTTACTTCTCTGCTAGGGGCTTTAGTAGCTGGCCCCCTTACCCGACGATTTGGCTTAGGGCCAACGCTCATTTTTTCCATGATTCTTATTAGTCTAGGCATGATTTTGCCTACCTTCGCGTTAAAGGCCAGCGCACTCGCCATTATGCTACTCATTTTAAATCAATTGCTTACTGACCCTGCCTGGACCTTGCATAACATAAACGAGCTGACGATGCGACAATCATTGGTAGATGACCAAGTGCTCGGGCGAGTCAATGGCAGTGTGCGTTTTCTTGAATTTGGCGCTAACTTATTGGGTATGGTTTTGGGCGGCCTTTTAGGCGAATGGCAAGGTGCAAGAACCACCCTTATGATTGGA
>JAHEBB010000389.1 GCA_024642575.1 Trueperaceae bacterium
CTTTGAAGTTGATAGGGTGGGTGTGTTTCAGCCTGACCTGCTAGTAACTGAAAGTTTAAGCGCAGGAGAAGTAGGTTGGTTTACCGCAGGCATCAAAGATATTGCTGATACCCAAGTTGGTGACACCGTAACCAGTGCTGATAAACCTACCAAAAACATTATTCCGGGGTTTAAACCTGCACAGCCTGTGGTGTTTAGTGGCCTTTACCCGACAGACTCAGAAGACTACCCAAAACTCCGCGAGGCTCTAGAAAAACTAAGGCTAAATGACGCTGCCTTTAGCTTTGAACCTGAAACCTCTGAGGCGCTCGGGTTTGGCTTTCGCTGTGGTTTTTTAGGGCTTTTGCACGCAGATATTGTGCAGGCAAGGCTCGAGCGTGAGTTTGATCTTTCGCTTATTGCTACTGCGCCAGCCGTTATTTATGAGGTTTATACCACGGACGGCAAGATTGATCGTATTCAAAACCCTTCAGAACTACCTGACCCGACCTTCATCGATAAAGTGCTCGAGCCTTATGTCAAACTCACCATTTATGTACCCGAAGAATATGTGGGCAATATTATGGGTCTGGTGCAAGACCGCCGTGGTGAAATGAAAAATATGATTTACCATGGTCGCCGTGTTGAACTTCGCTATGAAGTTCCCTTTGGTGAAATCCTCTATGACTTTCACGATAAGTTGAAAAGCTTGACCCGTGGTCATGCCAGTATGGACTATGAGCACCTAGAGTACCGTGAAGGCCATTTGGTCAAAATTGACATTATGGTTAACAATGAAAAAGTGGATGCCCTTTCGATTATTGCTCACCGTGACAAGGCATATGCGATGGGGCGAAAAATCGTGGACAAAATGGCCGAGGTCATTCCTAGACAAATGTTCGTGGTTCCAATTCAGGCCGCGATTGGTGGCAAAATTCTGGCACGCGCAACCGTAAAAGCCTTTCGCAAAGATGTTCTTGCTAAGTGCTATGGGGGCGATATCAGTCGTAAGCGGAAGCTGCTTGACAAACAGAAAAAAGGGAAAGATCGCATGAAGCAACTGGGTGTGGTTGAAGTGCCTCAAGAAGCTTTCCTTGCTGTACTCTCAAGCGACGATTAAACGCCAGTCACGTGTCAGACAAAAAAACCGCTCAAAAAGAGCGGTTTTTCCTTAATGAAAAGAAAGAAAATTTTGGATGCTAGAAGGTTAGCTCATGCTTGCCAGCAGCCAAGTTTTGAGTAGCTTTATTAGCTAAATTAACAATAATAGGGATAGGGGACTCAATTTTAAGGCTCGAGCCGTTTACTTCAACCCTGATGTCACCATGAGGCGTTGGAACCGTTCCCTTTGCCCAACTTAAACCACCTAGTCTTGGAGCAATTCGCGCAACCGAATAGCCTGGCTCTGCTGGTGTAACGCCCAAAGTGTAGAAAATAAGATCTTTGGTCGGGCTACTACTCCAACCATGAACATGAGTACCATTTCCCCAGTTTTCACCAAGGGTGTCATAGCCATCCACCAGAAAATCCATCCAGCGCTTGCATAACTGCGGCAGTCTATCTGCCATGCCAGCTTTAGCAACGGCGTCATGAACCACGTAACTCATAAAAGGTTCGGCAATAACAATTTCATGCTCAACATCCCAGTTAATGGCAAAGTTACTGGTCGCCATCTGGATGAAGCCAGGAGGTGCATCTTTGACCTCGGGTTCATCACCATTTTGAAACATCCAGCTACGAATAACCAGTCGTTTTTCATCGGTAATGGTTTCAATGATGCGCTGCCAGCGGTCTTTGGGCGCAAGCTCAGACACAATGGCAAGGGCTCCAGAAATCTGATTGATGGCACGCTGTTGTACGCCGTCTTTAACATGGTCAACGTAGGTGCCACGATCATCATCCCAGAAAACTTCATAGCCTTTCTTAACCTTGGTATAGATTTCTTCGGCCCAATCTTGACTGGCTTTTTCGCCTAGCCACTGGGCCAACTCAGCATATTCGCGTAAGCCTCTGGCCCAACTGGCATTTACCAGCGCACTTTGCTCATTGGAAAAAAGGCTTGACCAGTCAATAAGATTCCACTCGGGCACATCTTGCAAGAGACCACTACTTGTTTGATAGGGCAAATACCAGCGCAAGATGCGCTCAATGGTGGGCATAAAGGCTTTGACTTTTGCTTTATCTCCGCTGAAGCGGTAGAGATTGTAGACACCGTGAATCCAGTGAATCGACCAGTCTGGAATGGTGAAACCTTCGCCGCCCTCGACATCACCAGCGACACTCATGGGTAAGATGCCATCACTTCTAGGGGAATTGCCTAGCGTCAAATAATGCCAGGCCAAGCGCCAATCGCTATTGGTGGCAAGATGCACCATTTGATGCACCACGGCGTCACCAACCCAGGCACGCTGCTCACGGGTTGGGCAGTCCATAAAAGCATCCCAGGAGTTTAACTCGACTGTGCGAATGCCAGCTTTATAAAGGCGGTTTAGGTCTTCATCATTGCATTCGAAGCTAGCCTCACCTTGCCAGGGGTAGTTGTATTCGTTTACGGCAAAATCAGTGAGCGTTATGTTCTCCTCAGTACCATGAACAATGATATAAGCGTAGCGGAGACCCTTCGGGTCAAAGACAATGTGGTGATCATTTTGTCCTCTGGCAATATAGCGACTTCCACCCTGAGCGCCGAAATGCGAAGGAATGGTTGCAGGGGTTTCAAAATACCCTATGTCAAAGAATGTGCCAGCAGGGGCTGTTACGGAAAGTTCAACTAAGCCAGCCACTATTCTCCCCATATCAATAATGATGCGGGCGTGTCCACCCTGAGGGGGTGTAACCGTGAGGGGTAGAGAAGAGGCGGTTTGGCTCGAGCTTGCTTCATGCTCCACAGCTGACTTTTCGGCTCTACCCGCAGGGCCATTGCGACTGGTATCTACAGACGCAGCCACCGTTTCAATCGTAATACTGGAAACGCCTAGACGCTGACCACCTAATTTGGCAATAGGTCTGGGGAAGAGGGGACCATAAGGGTCGCCAGGTGGTTGTGAGCGCCCTCTACCACCAATATGAAAAGGAGTAATGACCTGAGCTTTCCCCCAAGCAGAGTCGTCAAAGTGGAGGGTGTGCCAGGAAGGCTCGAGCCTTCTCGCATCAAACGATTCGGCGGGAACACCAGCGACCACCACAGGGGCGTCAGTGTCATAGGCATCATCTAAATAGGCTCGAGTTCGGTGAGCCAACCAACTAGCATCACTAACTAGCCAATTATTGCCAAGATTTGCTTCAAAAACCATGACGCCAGATTTTCCTAGAGTGGCATTGGCAACCGCAGGCATCCAGTTAGACTTAGCTTTTCCAAAAAACCTGACATAAACGGCAATGACATTTTTACCTGACTGCAAGTAAGGTGCTAGGTCGAAAAGGTCGTAATACATGCGCCGTGGTTGACTACGAATCGGTCCACGAAAAACCTCTTGACCATTGACAAAAAGCAGATAACGGGAGTCGGCAGTAATACGAGCTGGAACCACTTTTGGTACTTTGTCTAGCTCAAAGGCTTTGCGAAAAAGACCATGCGACTCGGGTTGCTCTGGCGTGCTCCAACCTATCGGATCACCAGGTTTTATAGGTTCTTCGGGAACCCAGACCCAGTGACCATGCCAGCGGACTTCGGGGAAATGCTTATCTGTAACTGATTCGCTCATAATGCCGTCCTTAAGATTGGAAAAAAACTGTCTGATAAATTAAGTATAAGGTGTAACGAAAGGTAGTTTAGCAAGAATTTGAGGAGGGTTTTTCAAAAGCTTTTGAATTTGGCTAATGAGGCTTAAAAACAGCTTTTTGTCTGAGACTATGCGTTTAGACTTCGGTAGTACCTTTTTACCTTAGAACCTGCTTTTGCTATTCATTAGATATTATCTTACCGACCGCGTCAAAAATCCACTGACTAACAAATGAAGGTATAGGTATATTCTTTAGCTGATAAAGAGAGTAGGCAATGAAATCTATCTGATGGAAAAGGATTCATTGGTCTTTTGTCTTGCTGGTTTTTACTTTGATCCTCATATAACTTTTCTGTTTCCAATTGGACATTCATCTTTGGTGTAAAAAAGGAGCAGGTATGGAATTAACACGAATTAAACTCGCAGCCTTATGGACGTTGGTTATGTTTAACATCGTCATGGCGGACATTATTGGCTTCATGCATCCTGGGACTTTGCAAAAGATGATTGACGGCAATGTTGGATTTACTATTACTTCAGAACTGCTGCTTGGTTTTTCTGTACTAACTGCAGTGCCCATAGTCATGATATTCCTCTCTCTTATTCTGCCTGTTACTACCAACCAGTGGTTAAGCACCGTAGCTGTGGTTTTAACGACACTTTTTGTGGTAGGAGCTGGCAGCGCGACCTTTTCGTACTTCTTCTTTGCAACGCTCGAGCTTTTAAGCATGATAGGGATCTTGTGGTACGTGTGGAGACAACTTGGTCAATCGGTTAATCGCCAGGCTGCCCGTACTATGAAAAAAGTTGCGTGAGATAGCAACTCGGTTGTGATTTTCTGATCCGCAAAAACAAAGCATTTTAAAATTAGGAGGACAATCATGAAAAACTTGCAAAAAATAGGCGGCTTTGCGGCCCTATATTTGGCGGCAGCCTATATGGTAGGAATTGTGCTGTTTCTATTTGTACTTGATTATCCCAGCATTGTTGACCCAGCTCAGAAGGTGGCTCTACTGGTTGATAAACAGATGGTCATGTACCTGACAAACCTAATAATGTATGTAATCTTTGGTGTTTTTCTGGTTTTTCTGGTTATTGCACTTTACGAGCGCTTGAATGCTGCTTCGCCAGCAATCATTCAGTCAGCAACTGTTATTGGATTTATCTGGGCTGCTGCGCTTATTGTTAGTGGTATGGTTGCCAATGCGGGTATTGCACCCGTCGTTGCGCTCTATGGTAAAGACCCTGCGCAGGCTGCACTTAGCTGGTTGGCCATTGAATCTGTCGCAAATGGATTGGGCTTTGCAAATGGTGAAATTTTAGGTGGTTTACTAATGCTGCTCTTAAGTTTGGCTGCCTTGCAAGTAGCTGAGCTTCCCAAATGGCTAAACTATCTTGGATTATTGGTTGGTGTGCTAGGTAT
>JAHEBB010000390.1 GCA_024642575.1 Trueperaceae bacterium
TTTAATGTTGGCTAGATTAGCCAAGCTTTCCTGATTTTTACCTCTCCAGACGCTTTCTTCCATGAGACAGCAACTAAAGCAGCCTGCCATTCCTATGAGTTTATGTGAGTCAGTCCTATAGGGGTAAGTTCGAAATACGTGTAAAAAGTAGTCACTTGCCTCAAGCAGCTTCTATTTTAGCTTTTCTAACGCGTTTAACAATCTGTCCAACAACAGCTCGACTAGTCTGATCACCGATTTTTTCCCTAATCTGGTTGATGCTTAATTCAGTTGTTTCAGCAAGGGTCTCAATTTTTTCGATTAGGTAAGGTGGGGTTGCTGGCCTACCCAGCTGCTTGCCCCTGGATTTAGCCGAAGCCATACCAGCTTTAACCCGCTCAGAAATAAGCGATGACTCAAGCTCAGCCATCGCTCCAATAATCGTGAACATAGCTTTACCCATCGGACTCTGCGTATCAATCTGATCCTGCAGGCTGATAAAGCCAATATTGAGGTGATTGAATTCCTCTAAAGCAGTAATCAGATGAGAGACACTCCTTGCAAAACGATCAAATTTCCAAACCAACACACAATCAAACTGATGGTCTCTAGCATCTTGCATGAGTTGCCGAAGCTGTGGTCTGCCTTCTTTTCTTCCTGAAACCGCAATATCACAATAGCTGGCAACTACCTTCAGCTTTGCTCTTTTGGCATACTCCTTTAAAGCATCCTCTTGTAAATCCGTTGTTTGCATATTGGTGGATACCCTCATATATAGGGCTGTTCGTTTCGGACTGTTTGTCAGTTGGCTCATTGTTTTTAGTTTAGCTAGATTGGGTGCTTTTAGCTGTCTTTAAAAGATTACTTTCTAAGACAGTAAAAGCAAGCTTTTGAACGCCCATAAAATGGGGCTTTGTGAAGGTCAGTTGGCACACCCTTTTTAAGACAGTGCTTCTAGACTAAAAAGCTATGGCCTTAATCGAAAACACTGTCTACCCCAAATTTAAGAAGTCCTACAGCCCTCAAGAACTCGAAAGACTTTACACTCTAAAAGAAGCAGAGCATGATTTTATGCTTAACAAAGCCAAAGGTATCGAACAGCAATTCACCTTGGCGCTTTTACTGAAAGCACAACAGCATCTTGGCTATCTCATAAATCCCAATGAAGCACCCAAGCAAATTCAGGTCTACCTGGCTAAGCAACTTGCTTTTGAAGAAGTCGCTGTATTGAGAAAAGGATCAAGTAGCAAAAAGACCTTTTACCGCTACCACCAAGCCATTCGTGAGTTTCTGACTATCTATTCTTGGTCAGCTGGTGGTAAGGCCTTAGCTGAAAAAGTGGTCAACGAAACAGCCTACACAAAAAGTGATCCTGCCGATTTGATCAATGTTGCTATCGAGGGCCTTATTGAACAGCGCTTTGCTTTACCTGCATTTAGCACCTTGGATAGATTGGTTAGGCATCAGCGTCAACAAGTACATGATGAGCTTTACCAGAATGTTTGTGTTGATTTAAGTGAAGCGCAAAAGGAAAAACTGGATCAGCTGCTTATTGTTGATAAGCATAAGACTATCAGCGACTTTGCTTTGCTGAGTAAAACAGCAGGTAGCACCAGCCTCAAGAATATGCGTGCCTGGGCAGAGCGCCTAGAGTGGCTTACAAACTTGATTAATCCTGAGCCTTTCACCAAAGTATTGACCCATACTAAGCTCAGGCAATTTGCAGCTGAAGCCAGTATTGAGCTAAATGAAATTAAGGCTATTGCCAATCCTTTGCAACGCTATACGCTTTTGCTCTGCCTGATTCAACAAGCCCAAGTCAGCACGAAAGATACCCTCATTAAAATGTTCTTGGATCGTATGCGTAATGCGCATACCAACGCTAAAAAGAAACTGCTCGATCTTCATGAAAAACATCAGGAGCTAGAAGAGCAAATGATGGCTATCTTTTCACAAGTTTTAGACAGGGCAGCTAAGGACTCGAGTCCAGAAAGCCTTGGCTTAGAAGTTATTAAAGTGCTCGAGCATAGTGGTGGTGTGGAGCATCTTCAAAATGATTATAAAAAGGTATCCGCTTACCACAATAAAAACTACTTACCTCTTTTATGGGATAAGTTTAAGAGCCATCGAGCAACGATTTTTAAGCTCTTAGATTTACTAGATATCAAAGCAGCTAGCCAAGATGAGCTGCTGCTTGAGGCGCTTAGTTTTATTAAAAAACATCAGTATCAACACAAGAATGAGCTTCCCTTTGAAATTAACTTGGGTTTTTACTCTCAGCGCTGGCGGCAATTTGTACAAGCTAGAGGCCTTCTTAAACGAAGAGAATTAGAGCTTTGTGTTTTATCGCATGTGGCCGATTGTTTACGCAATGGTGACTTATACGTTGAAGGTTCAGAAACCTATCCTGATTCTAGAAAGCAGCTCTTGCCTTGGGAAGAATGTCTACTTTACCTAGAAGGTTATTGTGCAGCTTCTGGTTTAGCTAGCAATGCTAAAGATTTTGTGCAGGAGCTTAAAACAAAACTTAGCTCAGTTGCGAAAGAAGTAGATGCCTCCTTTCCCGATAATACCGAGTTAAGCATTGATGATGAAGGCAAGCCGCATCTAAAACGTTTGTTAGCACAAGCCAAACCTGAAGGCAGGGAAGATTTTAAGCAAGATGTCCGACGTAGAATCTTAGAAAAAGAACATCACTTACTCGATATTATCAAGAATGGGCAGCACTGGCTTAACTTCAGTCGGCATTATTCACCACCATCAGGATCTCAATCTAAACTTAGTAATGCGGAGCTTTATTACATCTTTACAGTCTTTGGTTATGGCTGTAATTTAGGAGCAAGTCAAACAGAAAGGCACATTGATGGCACGCTGACAAGACGCAGCTTAAAGCGCATAAATGACCAACACATCAATAGTCTTAAGCTTAGTAAGTCCAATAAAGATGTCATTAATGCTTATGCTCAATTCGAGCTTGCTTATCACTGGGGGGATCAAAGCAAAGCCATTGCAGATGGTAGTCACATTCCCTTAAGAGAAAACAACACCCTAGGAGAGCATCATATTCGATATGGACGTTATGGTGCCTTGGCTTATCACCATATTTCAGATAATTACATCGCCATCTTTAGTCACTTTATTGCCTGTGGGGTTTGGGAAGCGGTTTATATTCTGGATGGCTTATTTAAAAACACATCGGACTTGCAGCCTGATACCTTGCATGCGGATACCCAAGGACAGAGTGAACCCGTGTTTGCTTTGTCTTATCTGTTAGGCATCAAACTTATGCCAAGGATGCGCAACTGGGACGATGTTTACTTTTACAAGGCTGATAGCAGTCACTATTACGAGCATATTGAAGGTCTTTTTGATAAGACAGTTAACTGGAAGCTGATTGAAACGCATTGGCAGGACTTTATGCAGGTAGTGATCTCCATATATAAAGGTAAGGTCACGCCTTCTATGATTTTACAGAAGCTTGGCGTTTACAGTCGCAAGAACAAGCGATACTTAGCCTTTAGAGAATTAGGGCGAGTTATCAGAACACTATTTCTACTCAACTACATTAGTGACAAACCCTTACGCATTGAGATTAGGGCAGCCACTACTAAAGTTGAGGCCTTTCATAACTTCAGAGATTGGCTTAGATTTGGTGGGGATACCATTACCTCGGGTGATCCTGTTGAGCAAGAAAAACGTATTAACTACGCCATGCTTATCGCTAATATTGTCATGCTGCACAATGCTAATGACTTAAGTAATGTGCTGCTGCAGATGAAGCAGGAAGGTAAAACTGTTACCCCTTGTATCTTAGTAAAATCTGGTTAAACCAATAGAATAAGGATATAACCAGATATGCCAAGCCGAGTCAAAAGCCTGATTACCCCTAGGTTCTAAGAAACCGTAGTTCAGATAAAGGCGACTCGGCTACTTTCTAAAAGCAGAACAGTATCTCAAGGCCTGCGAGCCTGCATTCACAAGAGTCCGCTAAGAGAAAGATTGGCAAATCTTGGAGGCAGTATGGACTACCTTGGTATAGACATTAGCAAAGATAGCCTTGACGTGCATGTCTTAGGAACAGGTAAGCATAAACCTTTTAGCAATAACCCAAAAGGTTTTAAAGAATTCGGGCAATGGCTCAAAAAGCAAAAGCTATGTCTTACAGATACTCATTTAGTTATGGAAGCCACTGGCGTTTACTGGGAAAAAAGTGCGCATTGGCTTTATGAACAAGGAGCAACGCTAAGTGTGGTTAATCCAGCCAGTGTCAAGTACTTTGCCAAGAGTGAGTTAAGACGAGGCAAAACTGACAAATTGGATGCTCAGCTCTTAGCACTTTATGCCAGTAGAATGCAACCCAGAGTCTGGCAACCAGAAAGCAAGGCTATTCAAGAGCTAAAGCTTCTCAGTAGGGAACGCGAAGATCTCATTAAAGAACAAACAGCTGAGAAAAATCGTCTACATGCGCATAGCAATCGAGAACTTATCTCCAAAGTGATTTTAAACCTCTGTCAAGCCAGGCTCAAACTGCTTAAACAACAGATTGCTGAATTAGACAAAGCTATCAAGAAAGTGCTGATGTCTGAAGCCCTCAAAGCCCTTACAGAGCAGCTATGTAGCCTTCCTGGGATTGGCTTAACAACGGCAGCTGTGCTTTTAGCAGAGACCTCGGGTATGAACTTTAACAATGCTAAACAACTTACCGCCTATGCTGGTATTTCACCTGAGCCCAATCAATCAGGTAAACGTGTTGGCTATAGTTCGATATCCAAAACAGGCAATGCTCGTATTCGAAAAGCCCTTTATATGTCTGCACTAACTGCAAGTTCAAGAGGTCACTTTAAAACCTTTTATGATCGCCTTATTAAAAACAACAAGGCACCTAAATCAGCCATGACTGCCGTCGCCAGAAAGCTTTTAGTAACAGCTTTCGCACTGATTGATTCCAAGCAGCTTTATAATCCTGATTATCTATGCAAGAGGAATTTAAACACTTGACTTTTATGACAGTATCTGAACTCATTAAAACCTTAAGTCCTTACATGACCAAGCACATTAAGAGGTTTGGGAAATACTCTGTGAATATGGATGAAATGCCTGAACCATTACTTCTTAGCCAAAGA
>JAHEBB010000049.1 GCA_024642575.1 Trueperaceae bacterium
GCCAGAAGCGGCGCAGCAGGTTGCATTGGGGATATTGGTTCACATGCAGAAAATCTGGTGGCAACCGTTACGGGGCTCGAGCTTTCTCATCTCTGCGCTGACATCAGTACCTTTGTACCAGGTCGTCTGCTCGATGATGACGGCAACTTACTCTTGCGCTTTGCTTCTGGTGCAAAAGGCGTACTCATTTCATCGCAAATTCAAATTGGCGATGAAAATGACATCCGCTTAAGAGTATTTGGAACCAAAGGATCAATCGCCTGGTATCAGGAAGACCCAAATTATCTGATTCACCGTCCTCATAACGAAGCAACGCGCATCCTGAAACGGGGTAATGGTTATCTGTGTGCTGCCGCTGCCAAAGCCAGCCGCATTCCGGCAGGTCACCCTGAAGCGTTCCTGGAAGCCTTTGCCAATGTTTATCTAGGTGTTGCCGAAGCCATTCGCGCCAAGCAAGCTGGCAATAAACTTGGTGACTTAGAAGGCGACTTTCCTACTGTGTTTGATGGTGCCAGAGGTGTGCATTTCATAGAAAAAACGGTTGAAAGCTCGAAGTCAAGTCAAAAATGGACGGAAGCCCGCTGGTGGCATTAAAGCCCCTCGTTATTTAAGCCTAAAAATCTTAAGCCAGAGTATGTTTGCTCTGGCTTTTTATATAGCAACCCCCCCATATGAATGACTCCTTAACGACAGTTTTGTCAAAGGCAAGATAAAGCCTACATTTCTCTAAAACAATTTGTGGACTCAAAAATGTAAGCAGCTCGAGCCTCTACGGGGACAAATGTATTCGGAAAAACGATTCATTTTATGCTAACCTAAGCATGGTAGTTACAAATTATAAGCGCTTAGATTAGTGGTCTAGCAGGCACTTCGTTTACTTTCAGACATTTAAAGTCAGGAGCTAAATAAGAAGCTTAGTCTATAGTAAGCCAAACCCATTTAGGTAACCCATCCTTAGCCCTCAACAAATTTAGTTTGATAGGAGGAAAGGATATGCAAAAGGCAAGCAAAGCCCTTTTAGGTTCTATTGTGTTTTTTGGCGTCATGCTAGTGATGCCCTTAAGTGTTTTTCTCATTCCACAAATGCTTTCTATGGCTTCGGCTCAAGAATCTGCACCCACAAGTCCGCAAGACTTAATGGGAGATGTTCCTTTTTTTGATGCCTGGGCCCATTCAGCTCATGCCAATATAACCGCAGAAGCTTTTTCGCACTGGAATGAAGACGATCCCGCCGTCATCCCGGAAACTTGTGCCAAGTGCCATAGTGGAACGGGCTATCTTGACTTTATTGGGGCAGACGGTTCTGCGCCTGGTACAGTCGAGAATAAGGCCGAGATCGGTGGCGTCATTACCTGCACAACCTGCCATAACAATGTCACCCTCAAGATGACCAGCGCAGTTATGCCTTCAGGGCTCGAGCTCACCAATCTAGGCTCAGAAGCGCGTTGTGTGCAGTGTCATCAAGGTCGCGCCTCTAAAGTTTCTGTTGATGAAGCCATTAGCAAAGCCGCCGTCGCTGAAGATACGGTTAGCCCTGATCTTGGCTTTATAAATATTCATTACTTTGCAGCAGCCGTTAGCAAATACGGAACTCTGGCCAAAGGTGGCTATGAATACGATGGTATGAGCTATGACAGCATGTTCCAACATGTCGATGGTTACACCACTTGCGTACAGTGCCACGATTCGCATAGCCTCGAAGTTAAAGTAAATGAATGTAGCAGTTGTCACAAAGACGTAAAAACTACTGAAGACATTCGCAATGTTCGTATGCAAGGCTCGATGGTTGACTATGATGGTGACCTAAACATCGAAGAAGGCATCTACTATGAGCTCGAGGGTTTGCGTGACACCTTGTACCAAATGATGCAAACTTATGCCAGCGAAGTTAGTCAATCCTCGCTCATTTATGATAGCGGCAGATACCCCTATTTCTTCAATGATGCCAATAGTAATGGCACGATTGATGAAGGCGAAGGCAAGTTTGAAGCCTTTACGCCACGACTGGTCAAAGCTGCCTACAACTATCAAACCTCACTCAAAGACCCTGGCGCTTATGCTCACGGTGGTAAATACATCATTCAATTGCTTTATGATTCTATTCAAGACCTTCACACTGCCCTTAATCCAAATGCCGATGATTTGCTCATCCCTCATGGTGTGCTCTTAGCCCAGGTTAATCCTGAGCCTATTGCGTTTACACCCGATCTTAAAGGGGCGGTTCAGGGTATGCTCACAGACTCGAGCCTCATGGGCGTTTTAAATCGTATCGATGCCGGGCATTTTGCAGGCTCAGAAGAAGCCTTTAGACACTGGGACGCCGAAGGCGAAGTTCCAGGAACTTGCGCAAGGTGCCACACGGCTACGGGTCTACCCATGCTGATTAAAAATGGCGTAACTATTGCCCAACCCCCTTCTAATGGCTTCCAGTGCAGCACTTGCCACAATGACCTACAAGAATTCACACTTCACGAAGTCAAAAGCGTAACCTTCCCCAGTGGAGCCGTGGTTAATAGTGGCAATGCCGAAACCAATATCTGTCTCAACTGCCACCAAGGTCGTGAATCGACTGTTAGCGTCAATGCTCTCACCAGAGGCATTAACGATGATAGTGGCTCCGATAAACTCCGCTTTTTAAATGTTCACTACTTTGCGGCTGGCGCAACCCGCTTTGGCTCAGAAGTTCAAGGTGCCTATCAGTACACAGGTAAAGACTACGTAGGTCTCTTTGAGCATGATGAAGACTTTGCCCAGTGCACCTCCTGCCATACCACCCACGGTTTACAGGTCAAATTTGATTCTTGTAATGAGTGTCATGCACCCATTGACCGTTTCACCGATCTGCAAACGATCCGTGAGTATGAGACCGATTGGGATGGAGACGGTAACGCCACCGAAGGTGTTTTTGGCGAAATCGCTACTATGCAGAGTAATTTGCTTAGCGCTATGCAAACTTACTCTATAAGTACCCTGGGTTCAAGCATTGGCTATGATGCGCATAGCTACCCCTATTACTTTGTTGATGGGGATGGTGACGGACAAATAAGTGCTGAGGAACTCTCTAACCGCTTTAATGCCTGGACACCTCGACTCTTACGCGCTGCCTATAACTATCAATACGTCAATAAAGACCCTGGGTCTTATGTTCATAACCCGCACTACATCATGCAGGTGCTTTATGACTCGCTCGAGGATTTAGGCTTTGATGTTGGCGCTATGACGCGTTTCGACCCTGTAAAAGCTGAGTAATTAAACAATCGCCCTATTCGCAGACAGGAAATCATCCTGTCTGCTTTAGTTTTATAAAGGTTATCATTTGGTCGGCTACCTAACCTTTTTAAAGAATAGGGTTCTGGACAATGTTTTTAGAAATATTGAGGTAGCCTTTTTATTGCTGTTTAAATCAATGCTTATCAACCTAATGAGGTTGCGAAAAGCCAGTACAAACCGAATTTTAGCAATCATCTTAAGTGTTTTAAGGCGATAAGGCTGAAGTTCTATTTGAGAAGTAAATCCATAATAGGCGTCAGCATTTGGTACTAGGCTGAAAACATAGATGTTTTTTTACTTTATACACGGTTACGGCTTTATTTGAATTCCTACGATTCTGTTCAGCTTTAGTTACCCAATAAAATACGGATGACACTTGGTGTGTCATCCGATATAATTAAAAATTGCGTTTAGATCAACTAGAAGGCGAAATCCTCAAGCTCCCAGCGTCTATTTTTACGGTGCTCTTCTTCGCTATCCATTTCTTTGCCTTTAGCTAAGAGCAAAGTAAAGGGTTCACCTGCTGTTATAGCTAGATCAGTAGTTTCGCCCGTATCAAGCTTACGGCTAAATTCCACCGTCCAGGCTTCGCCGTCGAGGGTTGCAGCAGACTCAAGTATGGACTGGCTGCCACCTTGTTCTTCATCCATAGCAGGGCTATCTTTGGGTTCAACCTGCGTCATATCAAAAGCGTTCAAGCTGCCACCATTCATGACAAATAAATACTGGTCAGCCCCTTTTTTCTTTTCAACCTTTTCTTTAAGTAAGCCAAGCCCCACCCAGCCATCGTTTTCGGTGCTTAAGCCAATATAGATCGTATCTCCTACGATACTCCAGGAAATAACCGAGCCTGAATCCTCGTGGGTATAGCTCGAGCTGTATTCGCCATCAGCAATCACGCCATCAACCGTTGGCTGAGCCAAGGCAAATGCCATAAGCAAGGCAAAAAGCAATACTATTCCTTTTTTCATCCTTACTCCTTTCTTTTTTAAAACAGGGGTTAAAAAGTCTTTAACCCCTGAAATCTAACCTTTGATAAGACTTGTTAAACCCTCCTTTCTTAAGTCTTTGCTGGTTTATCTAGCGTAAGACCAATAATCAAGCCCACTGCGCCGATATGCGTGTGAGCCAGAGCCGCCAAAACGGGTCGGTCACCTCTAAAGGCATTTAGAAAGCCTGAAAAAGAAAACAAACTTGTGCTGATATCATCGGCATTCCAGACCAAATGAAACAAGGCACCAACCATCCCTGATAGAAAGGTAACTGCCATCCAAATTAAAAAAGGATAGCGTATCCAGGCTTTGGTGCTAAAAAGCATCAGAAAACTTAAAGGAAAACCAATGAGTGAGAGAAAAAACGGAACTCGAGATTGCCAGGAGTCAAGAAAGTGCTCGAGCGCCCAGTGCTCAATGCCGTAAAACACAAAACCAAACATGGCAATAAGCAAAAAGGCCAAGCGAATAAAGGCCAGGGTTTTTTCTTCGTAGGTTTGGGCCGTAAAGAGGGCACGAATCATGGCAAACCCTCTTTGGTCCGAAAAATACAAAGAAGCCCTGTAACACCCATATGGGTAAAGGCCATAGCAGCTAGGGTAGGTCTATCTCCAGCAAATGCTTTCATGGTGCTGTCAAAGTACCACTCAACGTCGCCATCAAAATTCCAGAAGATGTGGTAAAAGGCACCCAAAAGTCCTACCAGAACAGACGCCCACATGGTGACAATAAATGCCCTGCGTAACCACGGAGTATCACGATCAAACAAAATCCAGAGCGTAAAAATGAACCCTGGTATCGCCAGCAAAAAGGGGATTTTGGATTGCCAGGACTCGAGCCAATGATTAAGGATTAAAAGCTCGAGCGGGTACATCACCCAGCCAACCATCACCAAAAGCAACATAACCACACGAATAATTTCTAGGGCTCGCCCTGACTTAGAGTGCGCAGTGCGTAATGCAGGGATCATTGCCACCTCCCTTACTAATAAGCCAAACTTAGGTAGTTGCAAAACGATTAGACGCTGTTCTAGCTTTTAGTAACCATCCGTTCTCCCCAACACCAGTTATCATAGCGAGGCAGGCACATTAAGAAATGCTATATCTAGGCGACAACTGTAAGAAAGTTTTTTACTTGTTTGTCAGACAAAATCTGACTTGTCAACAGCGTCAAAATGTGCCATTAGCGATATTGCTCTACATTTGGCATGTACTCAGGTTTAAAAAATAAGCTGTTTTACCAAAAACGATTAAAGCTAGCAAAAGTCTGCCGCCTTTGAATGACTCACGAAAACGCAAACCTTACTTCCAACACAGCTAAGCCCTGGTTTTACTCAAATCAGTCAAAGGGTAAATGTGACCAGTCATGCGTAGCACTGCGCATGATCTTTCTATTTCCATCTGTCCAGTGATCGCGGTAATAACTGCAAGATTCAAAATTGTCATGAATGCTGTTTAGCCTATGCTTTAGTCTTTCTCGAAAAGCTGCTAAAGTTTGCGTGTGTCCAGAACCTTCAGCCAAATTGGTAAGTTGATAAGGGTCATGAACATGGTCAAATAACAGCTCTTTGCCGTCACGTTTATAAACTGCGTAGGTATAGCGCTTGTCTCTAAGCGCACGCCACTCGTGACCGTCATCCCAGGCAGCCGTTGCCCCGCAAATCATCATTAGGGCAGCGTCTGGTTCCTTGGCTACGTTTCCCAAAGCAAGCTGAGCCAGATTCATTCCCTGGGCATCTTCCCTGGGGTTTAAACCCATCAAGCCACACAGGGTCGGTTGCAAATCGATAGTACTTATACACGCATCAGAACTAAGGTTTTCAGGAATATGCCCGGGCCAACGTATGAGCAGCGGCACACGGCAAGCCTCCTCATAAAAGATGTTCTTGGCTCTTCGTCCCTGAGCGCCAAACATCTCCCCATGATCAGAGGTGAAAACAAAAATCGTATCCTTAGCTAACCCTGTTTCATCAAGGGCTGAAAGCAATCTGCCTAAGTTCCAATCTATATTAGCCACTTGCGCATAATAATTTTTTCGCCACTGAGGAAGCTCATGACGCTCTTTCTCGGTTAGTGCTGCCCAAGTATCGCCATAAGGGTCATTTTCAGGTTTGTAGTTAGGAGGATTTGGAAAGTCATTTTCATTGAACTGCGAGCGGAAGGGTTCAGGCGTATTGTCATCGCTCCAGGGGTCATGAGGAGGTCCCCAAGATAAAAATAAAGCAAAGGGCGTTTCATTAGCCTTATTTCGCTTTAAATAGTCAATGGCAATATCCGTTTGGGCATCGGCTTCGTAGACACCCTTTTCATAAAAGATTTTCTCTGCTATGTTCTTGTGATAGTAAGTGCCGTAGCTTTCATGATGAAAGTTATAAGCGTACCACTCGCCCTCAAAACCAAGACGGTGTGGCCCTGGTGGCGTAAATGAATTTTTGGGGTCATAGTGATTCCCTAGTTCATTGGCATAAAGATGCCACTTGCCAATGTAGCAGGTGTCATAACCAGCCTCCGTCAATACATGACCAAAACAGCGCTGATTAGGGTTGATTCTGAGTTCATTAATGACCATGCCATTTGAGGTTGTATAAAGCCCCGTCATAAGAGCAGCACGGTAAGCTGTGCATACAGGTGAATTTGCAACCGCCTGGTTAAAGTTAATACCCTGACCTGCAAGCTTGTCCATAAAAGGTGTTTGGGCAAGGGCATCCCCAGAAAAACCGCAAGACTGGTAACGGAGTTGATCTGCAAAAACAAAAACCAGATTAGGGGCCTTATTTATAGAAGGACGTTTAGGCATCTCGATTTCCTTATATTCTAGTATTTGTTTGCGTTTCCCTGCCTACTTAGACTGATCTTATCTAGGCTTAGCTCAAATATTAACCTACCCCTACTTTGCACAAAAACCACAAGATAGGGGTAGGTTTATTCTGCTTAATCAGCCGCGGTTGCGAGCATGATTTGACTTAGGGCGGCTTCAAATCTCGCCACTGCTTCATCTACATTTTTCAGTTTATCAAGGCCAAAAAGCCCTAAACGGAAGGTTTGGAAATCGGCAGGCTCATCACATTGCAAAGGCACACCTGCGGCAATTTGAAGACCAAGAGCAGCAAACTTTTTACCATTTTGCATGTCTTTATCATCGGTGTAACTCACCACCACACCGGGCGCTTGAAAGCCTTTGGCAGCCACACTCTTAATGCCTTTAGCTTCAAGCAAACGGCGAACTTTTGCGCCAAGCTCGAGCTGCTGCTTTTTAGCCAGCTCAAAGCCGTAAGCTTCGGTTTCTTTCATAACGTTACGAAAGCTGGTCAGCGCATTGGTTGGCATAGTGGCGTGGTAGGCATGACCGCCGTTTTCATAAGCCTGCATAATTTGGTGCCATTTTTTTAGGTCCATAGCAAAGCTCGAGCTTGTCGTCTCTGCTAATTTTGCTACTGCCTTTTCAGTCATCATGACAAGTCCGCAACATGGTGGACCACTCCAGCCTTTTTGTGGTGCGCTTATAAGTACATCAATACCGCAAGCTTTCATATCTACCCAAATCGTGCCTGAAGCAATACAGTCCAGCACAAATAAGCCGCCCACTTCATGAACCGCATCGGCGACTGTTTTTAAGTAGTCATCTGGCAGCATCATGCCTGCCGAAGTTTCCACATGAGGTGCAAAAACAAGATCGGGCTTTTCTGCCTTAATGGTTGCCACAACTTCACTAAGAGCAGCGGGGGCAAAGGCAGCTTGATAGCTCTCGGTCTGGCGTTTGGCTTTTAAAACCGTGTGACGGGCTGGAAGGTTAGCCATATCTAAAATTTGTGTCCAGCGATAAGAGAACCAGCCATTGCGAATGACCAGACAGGTCTTATCTTTAGCAAATTGTCTGGCGACGGCCTCCATACCAAAGGTGCCACTGCCTGGAACCACCACAACCGCATCAGCCTTGTAAACCTTTTTCAAAGTTACTGAAATGTCTTTCATGACGCTTTGAAAAGACTGTGACATATGGTTAAGAGAGCGGTCAGTATAAACAACGGAATATTCTAAAAGCCCATCTGGGTCAATATCGGGTAATAAACCTGGCATCATTGCCTCCTAGCTAAAGATAGTTCATCTTAAACTAGACTACTATGGGACATGCAAGTTAATTGCGCTAAATCGCTCAAAATAGACTGAGCCAAGTACAGCTGTCTCTAGTCAAAACCCTGCATCTTCTCTACACTTTGCTTAGCCTAAGAGCTTTTTAGAAAGGTTGCCATGTCTAGCCTGATTGCAGAAAAAAAATTAGAAACAAGCATAAGGGGTTGCCCCATTGACCATACGAAACTGGCAGCACAAAAAACAGCCCCAGAGAATTATCAGGGCAAACCTGCCTTTGAGCAAGATGAGGAAGGCAACTTACATATTTATGGCTACACTGAGGCTCGAGCCCTGTTAAGAGCAAGTGGCACCAGGCAAGGTGGTTTTAATGCCGAGCAGCTCGAGCGACTTCTTAAAACCATGCGCGACCCCATTTTGTACCAAGAGGGTGAGGCGCATAGAGATCAGCGCACCAAGACAGCCCGCTTTTTTACCCCAACCACCACAGACAGCAAATACCGCAGTTTTATGGAGAAGTTTGCCGATGAACTTATTCAAAAAATCAAGCAAGAAAAGCGGGTCAACCTTAGTGACTTAAGTATGCAATTAGCGGTGCAAGTGGCAGCTCAAGTGGTGGGTTTAACCCATTCACGGCGCCCTGGCATGGCCAAACGCATTGAGGCTTTTTTTACTCAAGTTCCTCAAGACGCTGCTCGTTTAAATAGACTATTGGGCTTTTTGGGTAATCAGTTAAAAGTTGCCAATTTTTACTTTACCGATGTCCAGCCTGCTATTCAGGCAAGGCGAAACCACCTTCAAGAAGATGTGATTAGTCATACGCTGAGTGAAGGCTATAAACCGCTCGAAATTTTAACCGAATGCGTCACATACGCTTCAGCCGGTATGGCAACAACGCGCGAGTTTATTAGCCTCTGTGCCTGGCATATGCTTGAAAATGCTGACTTAAAAACCCAGTATTTAGCAGGCAACCAAACTGAGCGCTATAAACTTTTGCATGAGCTCTTAAGGCTCGAGCCTGTTGTAGGCACCCTTTACCGCCGCGCTACCGAAGACATTGAACTTGAAACGCAGGGAGAGAAACTCAACATTGCCAAAGGGTCAAAAATCAGCTTGCATCTTTACGCCACCAATACCGATGAACAGATAGTCGGCGACGCTCCCAATCAGGTTTGTCCAGCACGCACTTTACCCAAAGGTGTACCTGACCCCGTTATGAGTTTTGGCGACGGCAATCACCGTTGCCCTGGGGCTTATATTGCCATTCAAGAAACGGATATATTTTTAAGCAAACTTTTAAGGCTCGAGGGTTTAAGCATAGAAAAAGCCCCTGACTTAAGCTGGAATGAGCTGGTCAGCGGCTATGAGTTACGAAACTTCATTTTGGTTTTAGAGCATTTCCACGAATTATCTGCGAAGCAGTAAATCGTGTGACCTTGGGTCATTGAAACAAAGGCAGTAAGTGAGCTTCTCAGTTTTGTCGTGGAACTGCAATTAGAGCAAGCTTAAAGTTTTACATTAACCTTGGGTAGGTACTGTTTAAGGTCTGCTAAAACCGAAGCGTAAGCAGGTAAACTTGCCAAATTTGTCCATTCTCTGGGGTCAGCGTCGCGGTCATAGAGTTCTTCTTGACCATTGGCATAGCGTATATAGCGCCATTTACCCAAACGCAAGGCATGCTGATTATAGTCGTGAGTTGTAATAACGGGTTTTTCCCAGGTAGTTTTTGGGTCACGAATTAAAGGTACTAGGCTCGAGCCGTCTAAATCTGCTTTGCTTGAAAGGTGGCATAGCTCAACTAAAGTTGGGTAAAGATCAAGAGAGCTAACAACCGCCTCTGAGGTTTTTGCCAAACTTTGTCCTGGCATAGACAGCAGCATAGGTATTTGACAGGCTTCTTCCCACAGAGTTGACTTGCGCCAGTGTTCTTTTTCGCCCAAGTGCCAGCCATGATCTGACCAGAGCACAATCATGGTTGTGTCTTTGTGGGGACTCGCCTCGAGCGCATCTAGCACCTTGCCCAAACAATCATCAAAAAAAGTTGTGCAAGCAAGATAAGCCTGTATCGCTTCTTTCCATTTTCCGTACTTTAGAATCATGGCATGGTCATCCTGAGGCCGAGCAATGACTTTACCCATACTAGGTAAATCGTCAAGGTCATCTGGGTTCATTACAGGAATTTCAATACTCTCTAAAGGGTACAAATCAAAATATTCCTTAGGGGCATACCAGGGTAAATGAGGCTTGTTAATCCCATAACCCAGAAAAAAAGGCTGTTCATAGGTTTTAGTAAGTTGCTCAGATACCCAAAGGGCAGAGCGCCAATCACCCATATCCCCTTTATCAATATCGAGTTGCCCCCAGTCAAAATAGGTATCTGTTTCCGTCATGCCGCTTAAGGGAACAAGGCTTTCATCAGGATAGGGGCCAAAATAATCATAAAAATAATCTCCCCATGAGGCTTCATCTGGCTTATGAAAAATTTTGCCAGCACCCATGACCTTATAGTGATTGGCAGCAAAGTGTTGGGGAATCGTAACTGAGTCGGCTAACATTGGGCTTTCTCTAAAAGGAAATTCGTTAGGATAAACCCCAGACTTAGCAGGCGTAATCCCTGTCATGACAGCCGACCTCGAAGGGTTGCAATAAGGGGCCGGGCAATAAGCCTGCTGAAATTGCAAACTTTTGGCCAGTAAACGATCAAAGTTAGGGGTTATAGGTTTGGGGTAGCCAGCTTTGCTATAAAGCCAGGTATTTAGGTCATCAACAGCAATAAACAAGACATTGGGGTGTAAAAGATCGTTAGGTTCGTTCGGGTCTATGATGGGAGGCTCTGTTGGCTTAGGGCTCGAGCTAGTATTGCAAGCTGCGGCTAAAGATAATAAGCCTAAGCTCGAGTATTTTAAAAAGGTTCTTCGGTCTAATTGAGATGTAGAGGATTTCTGAGACATAGATAGCTTCAATGCTTTTGACATTGTTTTTTAAGCTTAGCAATAAAAAAAGCTAGACAACCCCTAAGCATCACAAAGCTTGTATGTGACGCTATAAGCAATCTCCTGCTATGCTAGGTTTAATTTATGCGCTTAAGACTTTTGCCTACCTTACTGATCTTACTTGGAGTTATTATTTTAAGTGCGGTTCTGTTTTCGGTTTTTCGCAAAAAACCCGACGCTCCTAAGGCGCTTCATAATGCATTTGAATCCCAGGTTTATAGCACCTCTTTCAGTAACGAAGATAAAGTATTTAGCTTCTGGTTCTAAAAATCTTATAAGACCTAGCGCAAAACAAATACCCTGTTAAACCAAGCCGCTCGAGCTTCTCTTTATAATCCTAAAAGATAATTTCTGCAAAAAGCGTAAAAAAGCCAAAACCTCATATTTATTTCACGTGCTAAGCTAAGCCCACGATGAACAGATCAAGAGGTACCTTTTTCCTTATTATTCTGGTAGCCGTTGGCGTGATTATCGGCTACAACTTTTTTAACGGTCGGATTAAACTTCCTGGTCAAACTAATAATGTCTCAACGGTCGATAGCCCTGAAGCGGAAGCGCCCAAGAATGCTCTGGTCATTTCGCTGGCCTCATCCAATACCAAAGCTAACTGGATTAACGAAGTCGCGAAAAAATTTAACGAAGCTCAGCTCAAAACCAAATCGGGTTCGGTTATTTTTATTGAAGTTAGTCATGTAACTTCAGGTGGTTCTATGAACGCTATTCTTGATGGCAGTTCAAAACCAACCGCCTGGAGTCCTGGGGACGGTTCCTGGGTTGAGCAAGCCAATCAAACATGGCAAACCAGGACGAATAAACCGCTCGCCTCAGAAGCTTGTGTGTCAACCGTGTATGCCCCCTTGGGCTTTGCCATGTGGCGACCCATGGCAGAGCTGCTCGGCTGGCCTGACACCCCTATTGGCTGGGATGACATTGTTAAGCTTGCTGCCGACCCCAATGGCTGGGCAAGCTATGGCAGACCCGAATGGGGCAAGTTTACCTTTGGGCATTCGCACCCTGCCTACGCAAACTCTGGGCTTTTATCTATGACAAGTTTTGTTTATGGTGTAGCGCCTAATCCAGAAAATCTGACGGTGCAAGACATCTATAGTGATCAAGTGCAAAATGCCATGGCAACGCTCGAGCAAAACACCGCCAAATATGGTCGCCAAGCCCCTGCTCTTTTGGAGCTTATGGCCAAAGAGGGCACCAGCTACTTGCACGCCGCTGCTGTTCCTGAAGCAGATGTTGTCCGTTTCAATATCGAACGGGGCGATGAATTAAGCTTACCGCTTGCTTTCATCTTTCCCAAAAATGGCACCATTTGGGCAGAGCACCCTTACTGCGTTTTGGATAATGCCGACTGGGTTAGCCCCGAACAGGCCGAAGCTGCCCGCATTTTCCGCGACTATTTGCTTGCTAAAGAACAGCAAGAAATGGCCATTGACAATTATTTGCGCCCCTTAGACAGTAGTATTGCCCTGCACGCCCCTCTGACCCTAGAAAATGGCACCGACCCAAGGGTAACACCTGCTACGGTGCGTGCTCTGCCTAGCCCAACAGCCGACATTAGTGCCGCCATTATCGACATTTTTAAAATTAATAAGCGCAAAGCGACCATTCTGGTGGTTTTTGACGTTTCGGGCAGTATGGAAGGTGAGCGCATACGCACAGCCCGCACCGCTACCGTAGACTTTTTAAGGCGTCTGGATGCCAGTGACAAAGTGGGCATGATTGTCTTTAATGATCGCCTGACTTTGCTCGAGCCGCCCCAACGCGCAGGCGACATAACTGAAAGTCTGGCCTCAAGGGTAAGTGGTCTGGTCGCCGATGGAGCCACCAATCTTTATGGCGCGGTCTGTCAGGCAACCAGTTTGATTTCTCAACTTCAGCAAGAAGATCTAGCAGCTGGTGAAAAACGCCTTTACGGGGTCATCCTTTTATCAGATGGTGAAGACACCGTGGAGTCTCTTACTGAAAATCAAATGTTTGCCACCTGCTTGCCCAGTCAGGCTGAGGCCAATGGCGTCAAAATCTTCCCGATTGCCTTTGGGGAAGGTGCCGATCAAGATGTACTCTCACGTATTGCCAAAGTCACCGCAGGACAGCTTTTTAGCGCTGACCCCTCCTCAATTGACAATATCTATTTGTCCATTTCAGCGGAACAATAAGCTTTAAATACCGAAAAACTTATGGCACGCAACAGAAAAACCAATGACGCCGTTGAAACCTACGCCTTATTTCGGCCTGAGAGTGCAATTACCATTGCCCTAACCTTAATCTTAACCAGCCTGAGTCTTATGGGCGCAAGCTGGATTCCGGGTAAATGGTGGTTTTGGCTTATAGGCGGAATCGTAGCTGAAACCCTGTTGGTTATTAATACGCTGCGCGACACCGAAACCGTAGACAGCATTGAAGAAGATCTGTTTTTGCAGCAGTTACAACCTGAGCGCCTTCGCTCACAGGCCCTTAAAGCCAAAGTTAACCAGGCGCTCGAGTATCACCTGCTTATCTTGAAAGAAATAGATGAGCGTGATGTACAGCTTAGCCCTGAGCTATTTGCCATTATTGAAAAGCTTGATAGCTGGATTCTTATGATTTATAAGTTGGCGCAGAACCTTGACAATTATCAGGCTGACCCTATCTTGCAAAGAGATTTAAAACGGGTGCCTGATGAACTAAAAGCCTTAAAGCAAAAACTCCGCTTTGAAGAAGGCAAGGTAAAGCTCGAGCTGGAAAAAGCCATTGCCAGTAAGGAAAAACAACTTAGCTCACTTCAAACCGTGCAAGACAGTCTCGAGCGCGCCGAATTACAAATTGATAATACGCTTTCGGCTATGGGCACCGTTTACAGCCAGATTTTGCAACTGGGTACGCAAAGCAGCAGTAGCGATACTGCAGGTCAGTTACAAAATGAAATCTTTGAGCAAATCGACGTACTAGAAACCATGAATCTGGAAATGGACAAAATCCCGGTCAAAGAGCGCTAGCCTAGCTCAAGGCTTTAACCTTTTTTTAGCCCGCCTGCGAAAAAACAGCAGCACAAAACCCAAAATAAGCAAAAGATCAAGCGTATGCTCGAAAAGACCAAAGGGGATGCCGTAGTAATTAGGGTCCCAGTAACTCACTGGACTATGAAAACGAAACGTCCAGCTAAAAGGAAACAGCAGCAATGGGCCATCATTATGATGAACCAGAATATCGATAAGGCTATGAAAAAAACAGGAGCAAACTAGCCAAAAAAGCCAGGCCATAGTTTTGACTTTCTTGGTCCATAAAAAGTACGCTGTAAGACCATAAACACTCAGCAAAACAGGGCTATGAAACAGACTTTGTGCACTAATGACCCAGGGGTTATTAAAAAACCAGTCATTAAAAAGTTTACCCATCTTTGAGCTTTCGAAAAAAGCTTCAGAGCCAAACTCGAGCCCGCTTCGCCAATCAAGTAAGCCACAAACCAGGCTGATTAAGATTAAGGGCAAGTCAGGTAAGACCGAGCCCCATAACAGCGCTGCCCCTCGTAAGGGAGGCAAGCGTTTTTTCTCTACGACAGCCTTCAACCGCTTACCTAAAGCTGCCGTTATGAGAAAGTGCGAATAGGTTTGCATATGGCTTTAGTATAAAGCTATTTTAGTATAAAGCTATTTTTGGCTACTCTATTACCAGTTCAGAGAGAACATCATATAGCTCAGGTATCGGCATGTTCTGATTTAACTCAGCAAGCGTGGTTAGAAGTTCCTTGGCTTTAGCCCTCGTCCAGCCTAGCGCTGAGGGGTGCCGAATAATCAGCTGTAAGCATTTATAAGCTTGCGCCTTGTCACTTTGTTTAAGGCGAAGTTCAGCGTAGCGTAGGAGCGCCGTTAAAGCTGAAGGTTCGTCTTTAAGTTCAAGAGCAAGCTGTAAGCTTTGCATAATGTAATTCTTAGCTTCACTAACTTGGTTTGCTCGCATACTTACCCAGCCGAGGCTTGCCAGCATCCCTGATTCTTTGGAGCGTTCACCACTTTTTTGTACTAAGTTTAGAGCCTCAAGCGCAAGACTTTTGGCCTCACCATGCCGATTTTGCTTACTGGCAATATTAGCAAGGTTATGAAATAAAATGGGGATGCTATGGCGTATACCCATTTGCTTAGCCAATGTAAGGCTCTCTTGATAATAGTGCTGAGCTTGCGCTAACTGTCCTGTGTTTAGCTCGAGCGTGCCAAGGTTTAAAAGTTTGGTGACCACAGCTTCTTTTTTATCAAGTTTTTTCTCAATAGCTAAGCCTTCAAGTAAGTACGTTTTAGCTGCTGCATAATTCCCTAACGCCTCTTCGACTACACCCAAACTGCCATAAAGATTAGCTTTTAACAGCTCGCTTATGCCTTCAGTTTCAAGAAGATGCAAATAAAGGTTTTTGGCTTTTGTAAAAGAACCTGTAAATCTCGCCAGCATGGCACTGGTACTCAGCCCCCATTGAAGCCCTAAATCATCAGCCGTTTTTTCACATTCGGGAATCCCAGCATCCAAAAGGTCTTTGGCCTTTTCATAATCGCCCATTCGCGTATACAAAAAAGCCCTTGCCACTGCGATTCGTCCCCTGACATAAGGGGATGCCTGAGCTAACTGTTCACTGGTTTGGGCAAACAAAGCTACCCCCTGTTTGAGCCTCGAGCGCAAATCAAAATATTTTACAAAGGCAAAGACTACATCGGCTAAGGCAGTAAATTCCGCATTCTTCAGGGCATAGTGCCAAGCAATGCGTAGATTTTCCCATTCACTATCAAAGGCTTCCAAATGACCTGCCTGTGACTCGAGCAGCCAATTTAGGTAATATTTACTGTGCCTCCCACAAACAAGCTCTTGCTTAGGGTCCTCGGATAGTTTTTCTTGCATATATTGATAAAGAAGAGCATGCCGAGTGTAACGCCCCGTATGATCGACTCGGAGCAAGGATTTATTGACAAGGTTTGCCAGCATAGGCAAACTTGCACCCGCAACCTCGGCAGCGGCCTCACGCTTAAATCCACCCCTAAAAACGGCCAAACTCGTTAATATCTGCTTTTCTTTGTCCCTTAGTAACATCCAGGAGGAGTCAAAGGCCGCCCGAATACTTTGATGTCTTGAAGCTAGGTTTTTTATGTTCGTTTCAAGAAAATCATAGCTCTGCTCAATTTCGGTCACAATTTCCTTAAGTGGTAAAGATGCTACCCAACTTGCCGCCAATTCAAGCGCCAAAGGCGAGCCTTCTACCATGCGACATAGGCGGTAAATTTCGGCTTGATTGCCAGACACATCAAAGCCTAAATGGTTGCGCTTGGCCTGATAGATAAAGAATTGCACCGCGTCATAGTAGAGGCTCGAGTCTAATGTTTCTTGGCTTTGACTTGGGTAAGGCAAACCCTCAAGGGTCAAGACCCATTCCTCTTGTAAATTCAGCCGTTCTCGTGAAGTCACTAGCAATTTCAGCCTTGGACAGGCAGACAAAAGCTCGCTTAAAAACGGACTTGCCTCGAGCAAATGCTCAAAATTATCTAAGATAAGCAGGCAATCTTTAGTTGCAAAATGGTTTAATAGCGTTTGCTTTAAATCTTGGTTAGGTATCTCAAAATTAAAGGTTTTTACTATCTCAACAAGCAAAAAATCCGCTGAACTAATGGCATCTAAAGCCATAAAATAAATGCCATCCCTAAAATGCTTTTGTGCCAGCAAATCATGAGCCAGATGTAAGCTCAATTTGGTTTTACCTATGCCTCCTGGCCCTAAGACAGTAAGTAAGCGGCAATCAGGCTTTTTAAGTAGCTGGCTCATATTTAAAAGCTCAGGATCACGCCCAATAAGGGCACTTGGTAGCGCTGGAAGGCTTAGACTTGGTATTTCTTTATGTTTAACTTCAGGTCTTTTTGGTTTTTGAAGCTCAATGGCATAGTCTGTGGCCAGACGTTTTATATCCTTAAGCTTGGGGCTCGAGCTAAAGAAAAAAAGCGTATAAAATCGCTGCAAAGTTTCAGGGTCAAAATCATTTGTGCTGGCAACTTTATAAGCGGTCTCGGCATACTCCGTTGACTTCTCTGATAGATCTTGTTCAAGTGCTTTTTCTGCTAAATCTAATAAGACCCCTTGCACCCGCTCCGCCAGATATTCACGCGTTTGCCAAATCCATTCTTCAAGTTCAGTTCCTAGCTTTAACTGTAATCCGGCTAAAAACTCCCCCTTATAAAGGGCTACTGCCTCTAGGTAGTTAGCACTATTTAATAGCTCGAGCAATTCTTGGGTATCCGAGCTTATTTGACTTGAGACATAACTCTCATCTGCTAAAACCGCATCTGGCATGACTTTACGAAGCTGGCTTAGGGCAACCGAGAGGCTGGTTAAGCCGTGAGAGGCCTCTGGCCAAAAAAGCTCTGCAATATAACGGCGCTCTTTTCGACCCTCGAGCGTTAAATAGGCAAGCAAAAGCAAAGGTTTCTGGCGCTTAAATGCTGCATCCTTTAATGCCAAGTCCCCTAGGGTGTATAGCATAGGTCATCTTAACAAGTCAGTCATCCTTAGTTAATAAAAACCCCACATCTTGCCACAAACTAAAATCCGTCTTTAAATCAAACTCCAAAAAATAAAACCCGACTGACAAGCGTTAAGGGCTTGTTAAGGGGCACTATCCCATACTTTAGCTGACCCCTTTTAGGTCAAAACATTGGAGGATATATGCGAAATTTAGCCTTTTTGCTTGTCTTAGTCCTTTTCACTGCATGTCAACCTATAGATACGAGTCCCCAAGCTCAGGTTCAACTCAAAGTTGAGCTTTCAGCCGCTGATGCTGCGGCTCTTGGCTCTGTATCCAGTAAACCCACAGGTATAAGCGCAAAAATCCCTAATCCTCAATCAGCCAGTGCCCAGTTTAATGCTGGCACAAAAGTCACCCTTACCGCCTTGCCTGAGGCAAATTCTTATCTGGATAGCTGGTCACCCAATTGCCCTGCGCAGGGCAACAGCTGCACTATTCAAGTAAACAAAAACGATACCGTCACGGCGACCTTTAAAGAAAAACCAAGCTTGGTGGTGACCAAAGGAGGTTCAGGAAGTGGCACAGTCATTAGCAGTACTACGGGCATCAGCCTTGACTGTGGTGCAGACTGTGATGAGCAGGTCAATCCAAATACCAGCATTACGCTCGAGGCGCAACCTGACAGTGGTTCTGTCTTTAAAGAATGGCTCGATTGTGATACACCTTCAGGTCAAAGCTGCACTGTCACCGTGCCGAAAACTACTAAAAATGTCCAAGCAGTCTTTGAAAAATCAACTCTCCCACCCGCTAAGCCTATAAGCGCCCTAGTTGATTTTAGCGTTTTGGCCCAAGGCGAGATTCCCGATGATAGTAGCTACTGTTTACCCGTGCTTGACCCTGAGACCTTAGAACCGTTAGAAAATTATGCTGTACTCGCCACTTTTGATTGGGACTTAGCTCAAGGCATTCGTAGTCAATCGCAGTATGTCGGCACGCTTGTGCGGGTGCTCCATATGCTCGAGCTTGCGCTGATTGCTTCATCGGTAGCTGATTGCAAGCTTGACACAGCAGTGCTGGTTACTCTAAATGCTATAAGCTTTGAGGCGACCTCTTTATGTGTCATTGCCTGTACCCAGCTTTTGGCCTTAAGTCCAGCAAAAAGCATTTTGGCTCAAACGTCAAGCAGCGCAGCCTTTAAACCAGAGCAGTTTAGCCTTGCCTTTGTTGGTTTTACTTATCTACGCTTAGTTACCCAAAACATCGTAGAATTTGCGTTTCGAAATTTGCTCATTACCTTCACGCCGACTCAGAAAAATTAAAACCCTGCGGGAGTTTAAAATGAGAAATCGCCTCTACACCCGTCTCGTCTTAGCGATGATGTCGCTGTATCTCACCCTCTTTGTGGCTTGCGCAAGACCTGAAGCTGTTATCAGCAAATTTATCAAAGTCTATAAAGCAACCCCTAGCACAGGTGAAACACCCTTAATTGTCAAGTTCAGCGTTCATGTGAGTACTGATGTAGACAGCTGCAAACTTAATTTAGGTGACGGTTCTGCTGAACTTGACTGCCATGAAGCCATTGGCAAAGAAATGACTTTTAGCCATACCTATTCAAAAGTAGGGGTATTTTCAGCCGAGCTCAAATCCACTGCAGATGTTGTTCCAGGAGATATTATTGAAACAGACATTATTAAAATTACGGTGAGCGCTTCGACCTCTTCGCAACCTCCTGTTGAAGCTACCTTTTTTAAATTAAACATGAGTATGCCAGAGGGCATTAGGTTAAGCACCTGGCAATTGGCTCGAAGGGGTGTGCTGGCACCTCAGCAAGTATCTAGCTGCCCTGAGCTTATCGTCGCGGGTCA
>JAHEBB010000391.1 GCA_024642575.1 Trueperaceae bacterium
GCGACGCCCGCATTCTTGATTTAGAAGCTCAGCTAGCAAGTTTCCGTGCTTCAAGCAACAAGGCAGGAAATTTAGAGCTGCAATTGGGCAATCTAAAAACAGATTTGCAAGGTCGTACCAGTCGCATTGCTGAACTCGAGACAGAATTGACCAGCCTTAAGGCCGATCTTGATGCTAGCCGTCAGGGACGTAGTGATTTGCAGGCTGAATTGGCTGCTCGTACTGACCATATCGGTAAGCTCGAGACAAATCTTTTAGATGTACGTACTAATCTTTCGCAAACGGCAAGCGTTGGTTCTGAGCTCGAGTCAGTCAAGGCTGATTTGGCTGCGAGCCGTCAAGGACGCACCGATTTGCAAGCTGAACTTTCTCATCGTACCGAGCGCATTGGTGAATTAGAAAGTCAGGTTTCGAGCTTACAAAGCCAGGCATCAACGGGAGCTAATGACGTTGAAGGCATTAAAGCTGATCTAGCTGCCAGCCGTGAAGGACGTAGTGATTTACAAGCTGAACTTGTAGCCCGCACCGAGCGTATTGGTCAACTAGAGGCAAATCTTGCTGGTTTGGCTGAGCAGGGCAAGCAGGCAGAGCAGTTACGTCTTGACCTCGAGCGTCGTAATGCACGTATTGCTGAACTTGAAAAAGAAGTGAAAACTCAGCAAAATCTAACGCTTAGTGCCGATAGAGTCTCAGAACTGCGTAATTTGCAAGCAGGTCTTGCTGAAAGAGATAACCGCATTGCTGGGCTCGAGTCTAGGCTGCAAACCAGTCAAAATCTGGCTTCAGTAGCGCCAACTTCCTTAACCGAAGCGCCTACAGTTGTTACGCCGACACCCGTTGCTCCAACACCAGCTGCGTCAAGAACCCGTAAAAAAGCCAAGAAGAAAAAAGAAGTTATTGGCTACCGCGTGACCAATAGCCGTGTATTTAGAGCTGATGTGGTTCCCCAAGGTCATGATCCTTTAGGGGTTATTGAAGGTATTGGTAATAACAATCAGCAAAAACTTTGGGATGCAGGTATTCACACCTTTAAAGATCTTTCTGAAACGTCTGAAGATCGTCTGAAAACCATTATTGGCAAAGAAGGCGCTTTCTATGATGAGTGGATTGTTGAGTCAAGGCGTTTTGTACGTGGTGTTTATAAACTAAGCGAAGCCACAACAGGGGGTAGTACACGCCGTGCAGATGACCTCACGCGGATTGAAGGCATCGGACCCAAAATAAATGAAGCACTCCTTGCTGCTGGCATACGTACTTTTGAAGCGCTCGAGGCGGCTACCGCAACCCAGTTGAGGGCAGCTATTGAGGCAACAGGTATTACCTTTGCACCAAGTTTAGAAACCTGGTCAAAGCAATCTGCCTACCTGGTTCGGGCGGATGAAGAAGGATTCAAAGCCTACACGGACTACCTCATTGCCGGTCGAGATGAAGGCAAAGAAGACTAAGTAAGCCTTTCTGAAGTTTAAAAGCCAGTCCAATTGGGCTGGCTTTTATTATTTTTACGGTATTTTCAGAAATGTGTTTTGCCGAGTATGATTAGCCAACGTTTGTTTTTGGAGACAGAGATGATGAACCTCACCAAACCTGAGCGCTTGCCGACAAGCCCGCTCGAGCCAACCCTGGCTGACTATTGCTACCTAGATGAGGCGTTTTTTGCTCGGGAGCGCGATGGCATCTTTTTTAAAGAATGGGTACCTGTTGCAAGAACTGAAGACATCCCAGTTGCAGGAAACTATGTGCAGCTCGAGCTTTTAGGACAGCGCTTATTAATTATTCGCGGTAAAGACTTAATTATTCGTGGTTTTTACGATGTTTGCCGCCATCGGGGTTGTGCGCTTTCCATGTACACGACACCTAAGCCCTTAGAGGGTATGCAAAAGGGTTCTACTGGGACCTTCAAAAATGTCATTCAGTGCAAGTATCATGGCTGGGTTTATGATCTGACAGGTCAGTTAAAAGTTGCGCCTTTTTTAGAAGAAAGTGTAAATAAAGATGAGTTTTCCCTTTACCCTGTCGGTATTGCCCTTTGGGGTGGTTGGATTTTTGTAAATCTGTCCCCTAAAGAAGCGACCGAGAAGGGTTGGACGCTCGAGCGGCAACTTGGTGCAGAAATCGACTATTCCAAAAATTATCCTCTGGCAGATTTGCGTTCAGGTGGGCGCTTTGTCTACGATGTCAAAGCTAACTGGAAAGTCATCATTGAAAATTATAACGAGTGCTATCACTGTGCTGGCGTGCATCCTGAGCTTTGCGAGATTGTTCCTGCTTTTAAACAGGGAGGTGGGTTTGATCTTGATTGGTCAGAGGGGGTACCACACCGCGAAGGCGCTTTTACATTTAGCTTTTCAGGTACAACCAAGCGGACAGCTTTCCCAGGCTTGAGTGACCATGAAAAAGTGAATCATAAAGGACAACTCATTTTCCCGAACATGATGGTATCTTTGGCGGCTGAGCATATAGCTGCTTTTACGCTCTGGCCACAAAGTGTAGGTGAAACGCGCATTATTTGTGATTTTCTCTTTCACCCTTCCGAGCTTGAGGCAAAAGAGTTTGACCCGTCTGATGTCATGGACTTTTGGGATGTTGTCAATAAACAGGACTGGGTAGTTTGTGAGGCCGTGCAGCAAGGTATGAAAACGCGAGTTTTTAAACAGGGTTACTATGCACCCATGGAAGATTTGGCTGCTGATATGCGACGCTATATTGCGGCAAAGCTAGGAGATATATGAGCCACCATGATGTGATTGTGTTGGGCTGCGGCGGGCTGGGCAGCGCAGCGCTTTACTGGTTAGCCAGAGCTGGGGCAAATGTCTTGGGGCTCGAGCAATTCGAGCACGGTCATGAACAAGGTAGCAGTCACGACCACTCACGTATTATCCGCTTGTCTTATGACGGCGTTGCTTATGCTCGCCTAGCCCCTTACAGCTATGCATGCTGGTCAGAAGTTGAAGCTGAGTCAGGCATTAAACTGGTTCATAAAACAGGAGGGATAGATTTTGGCCCTGCTGAAGATAATGCCGAATTACAGGCTGTCATTGACACCATGAAGGCTGTTGGCACACCCTTTGAAGAGTGGACACCCAAGGAAACCATGCAGCACTTTCCTCAATTCACCTTGCCTGACAATGTTCGTGTCATTTATCAGGCAGATACAGGTTTGGTAAATGCTAGACAGGGAACGCAGGCACATGCCCTCTTAGCCAAAGCTCGAGGCGCAAATCTATTAGAAGGCGCTAAAGTAACCGCTATCAAACCCAACAAGGATGGGGTAACGCTAAGCACAACGGCTGGCGAGTTTTCTTGTGGCAAACTGGTACTTTCGGTTGGCCCCTGGCTGGGTATTGCTATGCAAATGTTGGGCAGAACTTTACCCATTACGGTAACGCGGGAGCAAGTTACTTATTTTAAAAGCCCGAATATTCGCGACTTTGCGATGGGGCGCTTTCCCGTCTGGATTTGGTATGGCAACAGGGAAAACAGTTTTTATGGTTTTCCTGTTTATGGTGAAGTGGCAGTTAAGGCTGCCGAAGATTTGGGTGGGCAAATCACCCATCCAGACAAGCGTAGCTTTGAAAAAGATGAGCGCAGCGACAGGACACTGCACCATTTCTTAAGTGATTTTATTCCGAGTATGGTGGGGCCAGAGCTTTACACCAAAACCTGCCTTTATGATATGCCGCCTGATCGAAACTTTATTCTGGATATTCTGCCAGGTGAGCCTAATATTCTGGTGGCAGATGGTGCCGGACATGGCTTTAAATTTGCTTCATTGATTGGCAAACTAATGACTGATTTGGCACTCGAGGGTAAAACGCCTCATGATTTAAGCGAATTTGCTTTTGATCGACCTGCTTTGACAGATTCACAGTTTAAGCCTGCCTTTAAAATTCAAGACAAAGTTTTAACGGAATGGTTTACTAAAGCATGACCAAAATTCGTTATGAGTTTCCGCATAAGGTAAAGGTCATTGAAAATTGCTTTATTCCTATGCGTGATGGGTTGCGTTTGGCTGCTAAAATCTGGTTACCTGAAAATGCTGAAACCCAGCCTGTGCCCGCTATTCTAGAATATTTACCTTACCGAAAATCTGACCATATGGCCGAAAGAGACCAGCCGATGCATGCTTATTTTGCGGGTTTTGGTTATGCCAGTTTACGCGTAGATTTGCGGGGCTGTGGGGATAGTGAAGGCATTTTGGAAGATGAATATACCCAGCAGGAATTTGACGATGCACTAGATATTATGAATTGGCTCGAGCGCCAACCCTGGTGTACAGGTAAGGTCGGTATGTACGGCGTATCCTGGGGCGGCTTTAATGCCCTGCAAATTGCGGCTTTACGCCCCAAGCAACTCAAAGCCATCCTTACGCTTTGTTCAACCGATGACCGCTACGGCAATGATGTCCATTACACAGGCGGCTGCCTCAATGCCTGTGACGCTCTGGCTTGGGGTGGGTTTATGCATATGGCGCAGGCAAGACCCCCTGACCCGCTCTACCATGAAAATTGGCGTGAACTGTGGCTCGAGCGCTTAGAGAAAACCCCAAACTTTGTGGAAGCCTGGTTAAGTCACCAAAGGCGAGATGATTACTGGAAACATGGTTCAGTTTGCGAAGATTACAGCCAGATTGAATGCGCAGTTTATAGCGTGCAAGGTTGGGCAGATGGCTATGTAACCAGCACGCCTCGTTTTCTAGCGGGTCTGACCTGCCCTAAAAAAGCCCTGATTGGACCTTGGGCGCATGGTTTTCCGCATTATGCTGAACCTGGACCAACCATTGGTTTTTTGCAGGAAGCTTTGCGCTGGTGGGATTACTGGCTTAAGGGTCGTGATACAGGCATTATGGATGAACCTATGCTGCGTGTCTTGATGCAGGAATGGGTCAAGCCAGCCACCTATTATGCTGAAAGACCTGGGCGTTGGGTAGCCGAAGATGTCTGGCCTAGCCCTCGCATTCAGACAAAACAATTATTTTTGTCAAAAGGCAGCTTACAAGCTAAAATCGGCGAAGGCTCGAGCCTTTCTTTTTCAGGCTCTCAGCTTTATGGTCAGGATGCGGGTATCTGGTGTCCTTATGGTAATCCAGG
>JAHEBB010000392.1 GCA_024642575.1 Trueperaceae bacterium
TCAGTTCGGCCATAACTTCAAAGCAGCTCTCAATTTCCAAATCGGTTTTTGCTATCTTTGGCACGGGCTTCTCCTAAACTCTATAATACTCAGGCTTATTGGTTCTGATATTTTTTGAAATAAGTCTGACGTGCTTTAAGTTTTTCTGCAAAACTTTATCTTTAAATTTTTTTCCGTAGGCTCATCGTGTTCGCTTATAACACCTTGCATGATTCGTGAATTTGCATTGATAAAAAAGTAACGGGCTTTGAGTTTATTGGCTCTTTCGCCCACCAACTCTTTGAATATCCCAATTACCTTTTTTATGCATAAGTAAAAAGGAGTAGCTGCGCCTTACTAAAGCTTAACGCTCGAGCGCTGCAACCCCAGGTAAAGTTTTACCCTCGAGCAATTCTAAACTTGCTCCGCCCCCAGTTGATATGTGGTCAATCTTGTCAGCTAAGCCTGATTTGTTGATGGCAGCAACTGAGTCGCCGCCGCCTACAACAGTAAACCCATCCAGATGAGCAACAGTTTTGGCAACCTCATTGGTTCCTGTATTAAAAGGTACAACTTCAAAAACACCCATCGGGCCATTCCATAAAATGGTTTTGGCATCTTTCAGACTGTTTTGATAGGTTTTAATGGCATCTGGGCCAATGTCTAAACCCATCCAGCCCTCAGGAATATCATCAGAAGGAAAGACTTTGGTTTCAACGCCTTCGGCAATTTCCTGAGCGCACATAGAGTCACTGGGTAAGAGGATTTTGGTATTTTTGGCTTTGGCACGTTTTAATAAATCATTGGCTAGATCGAGTTTGTCATCTTCGACCAGACTTTTGCCAACCTTGCCACCTTGCGCCTTGAAAAAGGTATAGGCCATGGCACCGCCAATCAAAATTTCATCAGCGACATCAAGTAAGTTTTCAATCACACCAATTTTATCGCTGACTTTTGCGCCACCAATAATCACTTTAAAAGGGGATTCGGGGTTTTTGATGAGTTTGGAGAGGGTTGATATTTCTTTTTCTAAGAGGTAACCAGCAGCACTGGGCAAATAGTGAGTAACACCTTCGGTTGAAGCGTGGGCGCGGTGAGCTGCACCAAAGGCGTCATTGACGTAAACATCGGCGTAGGAAGCCAGTGCGCGAGAAAATTCAGGGTCATTTTCTTCTTCACGGCTGTCAAAACGGGTATTTTCTAGTAAGGTAATGCTGCCTTTTGGGGCTACAGCAACAAAGCTTTGCTGTTCTTTGGCGGTAGGGCCGCTGGCAGCTTCATAACGGACATCTCTGCCAATCAGTTCAGAAAGTTTTTTTGCAACAGGGGAGAGGCGGTACTTATCTTCAGCGCCTTTGGGGCGACCCAGGTGGCTCATGAGAATTAAGCTCGAGCCTTCACTAAGCAGCTTTTTAAGTGTTGGTAACGATGCTTCAATGCGGGTAGCGTCGCTTACCTTACCTTCTTTAATCGGCACATTGTAGTCAACACGTACCAACACACGCTTATTTTTGAAATCGAGATCGTTTAAGGTTCTAAGGGCCATTATTTGCTCCTTTATTTGTTTTGTCTGACATAGTGACTGGCACTAAACAGTGCGCCAGCCAGCATCGATAATATAAAAAGTCTTAAAACGGGAAATACTGGCTGGGTGCCAGCTTGGGATGCTAGCCGAAAATTTTGAATGATGGCTATAAGTGTTACCAGTATACAAAGTATGCCAGCAATAATGAAAAGGGTACTTAAAAGAGATTTGTTCATAAAAAAAGTGGTCAACATATTTATGCTGACCACTATAGTTTACAGGTAAAAGAGAGTTTAGAGTTTATCACCAATAAATTGGGTCAAATCAGCTACGCGGCTCGAGTAACCCCACTCATTGTCGTACCAAGAGACAACCTTGATAAAGTTGCCACCCATAACCAGCGTTTCTGGGGCACTAAAGATGGATGAATGCGCATCCCCTTTAAGATCGCTCGAGACAAGAAGCTCTTCGGTATAAGCCATAATGCCTTTAAGGGGGCCTTCGGCTGCTTCTTTCATGACTTTATTGATCTCTTCAACACTGGTGTCTTTGCTTAAAAGGGCCGTAAAGTCAACCACGGAAACCGTGCTGGTCGGTACTCTAAAAGCCATACCAGTAAACTTACCTTGTAAGGATGGAATGACCAGACCTACTGCTTTAGCAGCGCCTGTACCACTTGGAACAATGTTTAAGGCAGCGGCTCTTGCATCTCTTAAGTCATCTTTGGCAGCGTCAACAAGGCTTTGGCTAGCTGTATAAGCATGAACAGTAGTCAAAATGCCTTTTTCAATGCCGAAATGATCATTCAAAACTTTGGCAACTGGTGCAAGACCGTTAGTAGTGCATGATGCGTTAGAAACGACATTGTGTTTTTTAGGGTCATACATGCCTTCGTTAACACCTAAAACAACGGTTAAAAGGTCACCTTTACCGGGTGCACTGATAATGACTTTCTTAGCGCCGCCTTCTAGGTGCTTGCTGGCATCATCAACATTGGTAAAACGCCCAGTTGATTCAATAACAATGTCTGCGCCTGCATCAGCCCAAGGCAGTTTGGCAGGGTCACGCTCTTCGTAGACTCTGATTTTTTTGCCATCAACAATAATGTTATCGGCGTCAAACTCAACTTTGCCAGGGTAACGACCATAGTTGGAGTCATACTTGAGCATATGGGCCAAAACGGAGTTATCGCTTAAGTCATTTACTGCAACAACTTCGATACCGCGCTCACTAAGAATACGAAAAACCTGACGACCAATGCGACCGAATCCGTTAATACCGACTTTCATGTTTGCCTCCTGGGAAGAGTAGTTATAACTAAATGAGTTTCAGAACATATGATTATTTTACTTAGCATAAATTTTGCAAAAGTCAAGCTAAGCAATCTTGTGTACTTTAACACAAAGGTAAACAAAAGTCATGTTATGGATAAAACGAGTTTATGTAGCTAATGTAAGCATAAAATAAAGGCTTTGTTAGAATCAAGGCTTTTGCGCTATTGCCATCATATGAGGGCTAATACCCATGATGCTAGGTTCACGCTCGAGCCTTCCTTCTTCGCGTCCTTGATCGTAATAGGCTAGTATTTCAGGGTCTAACTGCATAGCAAAGTATAGCGCAGGGCTTAAAACCCTGCGCTAAAACACTTTAGGCTTTTTTAAGACTCAGAATTAGTCTGTTTCCTTCGACTTCGGTCTCTTCTGAGTACAGTGGGGCAGAGATCTTGCTAAAACTCAAGTCTTTAGCCAAAACTTCATACCTAACCGTATCTTTATGTTCTTCGAGTGCCTGTTGCAGTTCGCCAGAACTTTCTAGACCAAGCTCGATAAAATCTGAAACCTCGAGCCCAGCATTCTTGCGAGCATTCTGTACCAATCGCACGACATCGCGCATCAGACCTTCTCTTATAAGTTCGGGAGTCAGTGTGGTATTGAGGGCTGCCAGATAGCCTTTGTCTTCGACCGCTGAGTAGCCTTCAGGACTTAGGGCGTCAAGCAAAAAGGCTTCGGGTTCAAACTCAAAGGTTTGACCTTCTAGTTCAATAACCGTTATTTCGCCTTCACGCACATTTCTGGCAATGGCTTTGCTATCTGCTGTTGATAGGTAGCTGCGCATTTGCGGTACGAGTTTGCCAAGGCGTTTACCAATCAGCGGCAAGTTGGGGCGCAAGTTATAAGTAACAAAGTCAGCATGGACATCTAAGTAGGTCACTTTTTTGACATTAAGCTCTTCAGTTAATTGATCTTCTAGGCGCTTAAGACCTGCAAGCTCTTCTTCGGTTCTAACTCTAACAAGCACTTCAGGAAGGGGCTGACGGATTTTGACGCTCGAGGCATTGCGAGCACTGCGACCCAGTTCGACCACCCGTAAAAGGGCATTCATATCACGGAGTAAACTTTCGTTAATTAGGCTTTCGTTATAGCTGGGCCAAGCTGCCAGGTGGACAGATTCAGGCGCACTGCTATCTAAGCTTAAGACCAGATTGCGGTAGATTTCATCGCTTACAAAAGGCGCCATAGGGGCAATCAATTTGGCAACGGTGACGAGCGCTTCATGCAGTGTGGTGTAGGCTGCCAGCTTATCGCTATCACTTTCAGATTTCCAAAAACGTCTGCGGTTACGTCTGACATACCAGTTGGAAAGTTCATCGACGACAAAGTCACGAATCATGCGGCTTACAGGTGTGGGGTCATACTTTTCCAGACCCTCTGTGACCTCTTTAATGAGTAGATTTAGTCGGGCAACCAGCCAGCGGTCAATTTCGGGGCGTTCGGCAACAGGGACGTGCTTGCTTAGATCAGGCTTATCCAGATTGGCATAGAGCACAAAGAAGTAGTAAGTGCTCCAGAGCGTATTGAAAAAGTCACGGATGGTTTCATCAACCAGGGCTTCAGAAAAACGGCGGCTCGAGCCTGGAGGTGCCGAACTATACAAATACCACCGAAGCGCATCAGCCCCTTGTTTGTTCAAAACGGTGACAGGCTCAACAATATTGCCCTTAGACTTGCTCATCTTCTCGCCTTTTTCATCTAAGATATGCCCCAGACAAATGACGTTCTTAAACGATGAGGTATTCTCCGCAATGTTTTTGGCAGCTAGGTAGCCCGGCTGACGAAGGCCAGCGTCGTCACCTGCATCGGTTAAGAGAGTAGCGAGTGCGTGCAGACTATAAAACCAACCCCGAGTCTGATCAATGGCTTCGCAGATGTAGTCAGCTGGGAAGTTTGACTCAAAATTGCGCTGTTCTTCAGGCGTACTGTCATCACCCAGATAGTGCCACTGTGCGTAGGGCATGGCACCTGACTCAAACCAGACATCTACCGTGTAAGGCACGCGTTTAAAGGTCTTGCCGTTTTTGACAAAGCTGATGTCGTCAACATAAGGTCTATGCAAGTCCATATCACTTAGGTCTTTTCCAGCCAGCTCCGAGAGTTCTTTAACACTGCCGATGCAGTGGTTCTCGCTGCCATCTTCACTGATCCACATAGGTAGTGGGCAACCCCAGTAGCGTTCACGTGAAAGGGCCCAGTCAATGTTGTTTTCTAACCAGCGACCAAAGCGACCATCTCGAATATGCTCAG
>JAHEBB010000393.1 GCA_024642575.1 Trueperaceae bacterium
CGCAATGCTTTTTATAGTGTGCACGCCATTAGTAGTGCTCAATTGGCTTTAGCGGGGCTCGAGTCTGTAATACCGCCCGATGAAGTTGTCCAGGCAATGGCGTCTGTAGGGCGCATGTTACCCCCCGAACTTAGGGAAACAGGTGAAGGAGGCATTGCCGATACACCCACAGGTCGCCGCATTGCATTAAAGATGGCCAAATAATCAATGTTAAGAGTTCAAGGTTAATCTTTGCTAGCTTCAGGAATGGTAAATCTGAGGTCTACCCTTAAACATCGGGAGTCTCATTTTTAACGCCTTCTTGTTCGTCATTCCAGCGAAAGCTGGAATCCATAGCATTCGATTTGCCTGAAACTGCATTTAGGATTCTTGAACCATTAGGGAAAGACTAAAGATTAATAAATTGGAAGGGTAAAAGATTAAAACGAAATTTGTGAAATTTCTTGATTGTTGACCCTTATAGTCAGGCTTGTGACAAATTTACGGCAGCAACTTTGCGTCTTAGCTACCCTAAAAGAGCAACGAAGACCTCCGGGAGTGTTCAATCAGGACATCTCCCAATTTTTATACCCCTTGACTTTGTGAAAAAAAGTTTATACTATTATTCACAAGTAAGGACATTTGTCCTAAACCAGTCAAACAAGGGAAATGGTGGTGCAAATTGCTTTTAACTCAAAAAGGGAAATTAACCAACCTTCGCTATCTCTGTTGATCAATACCAGTACAAATGTACAGGCCGTTTTAGTAAATCCGTTTCTTGTAAACCTAGAATCATTTCATTAACCTTTAAATCGAACTAATCTTTCAAAAGAAAAGATTCACAAGCAGAAAGGAATTAACTATGAACCTTAAACCAAGAGTTGTCATTATCGGAGCAGGATTTGCTGGTCTGAATGCTGCAAAAGCCTTAAAAAATGCAGCCGTTGATGTATTGATGTTAGATAAGAATAACTATCACACCTTTCAACCTCTTTTGTACCAAGTTGCTACGGCAGGGCTCGAGGTGGGTGATATTGCTCAGCAAGTTAGGCACATTTTTAGAAATCAAGCCAATTTCCGTTTTAGGCAGGCAACCGTAAGCAAAGTAGATTGGCAAGCCAAGGAGGTCTTACTCAGCGAGGGTGAGGCTATTGGCTTTGATTACCTGATTATTGCTGCTGGTGCTATCTACAATGATTTTGGAATCAAGGGTGTCTATGAACATGCTTTTATGCTTAAAAGCCTAACTGAAGCCGCCAATTTGCGAAGTCACATCTTAAAGCAATTTGAATTGGCGAGTTCCTCACCTGAACTTATCGACTCGGGGATTTTGAATTTTGTAATTGTTGGAGCAGGTCCAACAGGTGTTGAGATGGCAGGGGCATTGGCAGAGCTTTTTGATAAAGTCTTACCTAAAGATTACCCCGAGCTAGATTTAACTAAGGCAAAAATCATCTTGCTTGAAATGTCTGATCGGGTGCTTGCTCCGTACAGTGAAAGAACCCAGGCATATACCGAAAGCGTTTTACGAGGTTTAAAGGTTGATATTCGTTTTCATACGGTTGTCGCTGAACTGCATAAAGACTTTGTTGAAATGAAAGACGGCTCGAGCCTTCCTACCCAGACGCTTATTTGGGCAGCGGGTGTCAGAGCTCATCCCCTGGCGGAAAAATTAGGGCTCGAGCTTGAGCGAGCCTACCGCATCAAAGTTAATCCTGATTTGAGCCTGCCTGATAAACCCTATGCTTTTGTGATTGGAGATATGGCAGCTGCCAAAAATAAGCTGGGTGACTTATTGCCACAAGTTGCAACCGTTGCCATTCAGCAGGGAAAACATGTGGGTAAACAAATTAATCGTCTACTAAATCAGCGACCAAGCGAAAGCTTTTCCTACTTTGATAAAGGTTCAATGGCCATTATTGGTCGAAATGCAGGCGTTGCAGAATTATCAAAAAATCTGGGGGGATTTCACTTAAGAGGCTTTATGGGTTGGCTGGGCTGGCTATTTATCCACCTAATTTACCTGCCAGGACATCAAAATAAAGCCAATGCTTTGCTCGAGTGGGGCTATAACTATTTGACTTATGATCGGCATGTCAGACTTATTGCCTTTATGAAGTCACAAGAAGGTAATAACGATTTAGAGAAAGAACATAAAAAAGATTTGGTAGCGCGCTAAATTGGACTTGAGTGAAATCTGGTTTCTTAGCTAAGATTTTAACCTCGTTTTTCAAAAGCTAGTTTTAAACCGAGTGCAATAAGTACCGTTCCGCTAAAGCGGTCTATATACTTTAGGACTCTGGGTCTAGCCCTTAACCATGATGAAAGTATGCCAGCAAAATATCCAACAGGGCCTTTAACCATAAAGGTCAAAGCTGAAAAACTGACGCCCAATACCAAAAGCAAAAGGGCAGGTTTTTGTGCAGTATGCGAAATAAACTGAGGTAAAAAGGCAAAGTAAAAAATCGTTACTTTAGGGTTAGAAATATTTGAAAGAGCACCTTGCATAAATAGCCTTTTTAGGCTGCTAGGCTTGGCTTTTTCAAGCTCGAGCTTTGACGATTTGCTTAAAACCAAACGTATTCCGAGATAGATTAGATAGGCTGCCCCGACAAACTTAAGGATAGTAAAAAGAAGCTCAGATGCCATCAGCAAAGACCCTAAACCCAAGGCTGTAAGAAGGGTATGGCCCAACAAACCAAGACTTACCCCTGCTGCTGTCGCTATACCTGCTTTGGCCCCTTGAGCTACAGCCCTTGACATAACCAAGATCATGTCTTGACCGGGCGTTAAGATAATAACTAAAGACGTTACGACAAAAATAAGAACTTGTGATTCGGTCATTGCTAATCCCTGCTTTAACCTTAGAAAAATGCTGCCAAGTATAACGAATCAAAGCTTAAACTTATACCTTAGCTACTCCGTTGAATAAGCTGTGAAGTTTAAGCCTGTTACGGCGCTACAATTTCAATATTCATGGGCAAGACTTTGGTTTTACCAGCTAAAGTACTGACGCTGGCCTCTGCGCTGTAAACCCCTGGTTCAACCCCTGCTGGAATACGAATGGAGAATAGCAGGTCAACATAGCTTATATAACTTATGTCAGGTCTTGGTCCTGAAACGCTTGTTATTTCTTTAACCCCTTGTTTTGAAACCAGGTCAATTATCCAACCAGAAGGGGCTTTGGCACCAGAAATAAAGACCTCAGATACATTAGATGAAGTAAGTTTTTGACCCACTTTGGCTGCTTGCCTTTGCGCTTCGGAAAGACCGCCTAAACTGACGCCAAAGAAATCTACTGCGGCCTGGTCATGCACAAATAGAGTTGTTCCAGCTTTTGCCATGAGTGGGTCAATATAAAGCCGGTAAGGTTGCATGGCTGTTCCCTGGCTACTAGGAATGCAGGACACCAGCAAAGTCGCAAGCAAAAAAGAAAGACAAAGAAAACGTTTCAAAGTAAACCTCCCTGGCTTAGTTTAGCAGGCGTTTTAAGGTTGTGGGGGTCTGTGCAAAAAGCGCTCGAGCCCTTTGGCCTCATCAACAAATAGCTGCAAGTGGGGAAAGGGTATTTGAATGCCTGCGTCATCAAGGGTAACCTTGGACGCCTCAATTAATGCATAGGTAATATTGGGTTCTCGGTCAATGGTATCTGGTGAAATCCAGTAAACCAGCTCCAGATTTACTGAGGAATCTGCAAGCTCTTTGACCCTAACCATAGGTTCAGGCGTTTTTAAGATTGATTCATGAGCCAGCAGCAAAGGTAAGAGTAAATCCTTTGCCTTCTTCATATTTTCCTTATAGGCAATGCCGATACTAAAACGAATACGCAAGGGGCCACCTGCGGTTAAATTAATAATGTCTGAAGAGGTTACTGTGGCATTAGGTATGACCACGACTTCATTATCCCTTGTAATAAGCCTGGTAGTTCGCAAATTTATGGCCTCAACTTTGCCAATGCGGTCATGGGTGTTTATCCAGTCGCCAAGGCGAAAAGGCCTTTCTATCAGCAGGGTAATGCCTGCAATAAAATTTGATAAAGTTTCCTGAGCCGCAAAACCAACTGCAATACCTACTACGCCTAAGGCCGTAATGATACTGAAAACATTGATGCCAAACTGCGACAAAACAGTGGTAAAGGCAAAAGTAATAATGACTACTGAAGAAATATTAACAAACAGCTGTATAAGCGAGCGGTCAAGTCCGCGTTTGCTTAAATAGTTGGCAAAAACACGGTTGACGATAAGCCAGCCTATGTAAAACGCAAAGAGAATGATGGCAGCTCTGGCAATAGCACTGGTTAGCTGGCTAGGAATGCCATATTGAACCATAAGCGCCAAAAGCCCTAAGACCAAAATGGTATAGCGTAAGGCAAGCCGAATGGACTGCTCAATATTTCTTTCACGCGTAGCTTTAAAGCGTTGCAATAAGATTCTAAGACCTCGGCTTAAAATCTGATACGCAGCAACAAAAATGAGAATGATAACGATGGAAACAATAACTTTGGTTAACCCAGTTACCAGGATGGCTTGCCAATCGGTATCGGCATTAAATAGGCGAAAGGTATCTCCGAGGCTGCGCCCCGTTTCTTGACTTAGACCCTCAACAAAATCTTTGGCATCTTCCATTAGCTTAGTTTAGCGACTAATGATGAAGACTTTGCCATGAAGATTTAACACGTTGCCTTGACTAAAGAAAGGCTTAAGCCTAAAAGCGTATAGTTAAGTATGAATAAGTATTTAACTATTGCCATTCAAGCTGCACACGCTGCGGGTGCCATTCAACAGTATTACCGCGGTAGTGATCTTGATATAGATACCAAATCTAGCCACATTGATCTTGTTACTAAGGTAGATAAGCTTTGTGAAAGCAAGATACGCGAGATCATTGCCGAAGCTTTTCCTGACCATGTTGTCTTAGGTGAAGAGCAGGGGCAAGACGGCGAAGCGGACTATCGCTGGATTGTTGACCCTCTTGACGGCACCTTAAACTATGCACACGGCTTCCCATATTATTGTGTGTCGATTGCGCTCGAGCATAAAGGGAAAATTGAACTAGGCGTGGTTTTTGATAGTACGCG
>JAHEBB010000394.1 GCA_024642575.1 Trueperaceae bacterium
ACGGCTTCAAAGCTATTTGTAGTTGCAATGGTTGAGACTAAAATCACCACGAGAACTACATGACGAATGCTAGGCAAGGTTACGTGTCTAAACCGCTTCCAGGCATTCGCTCCGTCAAGTACAGCAGCCTCATAAAGCTCTTTGGGTACGGTTTGCAAGGCAGCTAGAAAAGAAATGACCCAGAACGGGAAGCCCCGCCAAACGCTTGCCACTATGACACTTGGCATAGCCAGTGCTTTGCTGCTCAAAAACTCAACATGAGTATCAATAAGACCTAGGTGAATCAGGATGTAATTGAAGGCACCTCCTTGAGGTACCAAAAGCAGCTTCCAGGTAATAAAGGCGACAAAGGCAGGCATTGCCCAAGGTAATAAAATTAAGCCTCGCCAGAATTGCCTCGCGAAAATCTGTTGATTAAGCAGGACAGCTATACCTAGACCTAAAAATAGTTTAATAGTTTGAACAGAACTAACAAGAACAATGGTATTTTTGATAGTAGCAATAAAGCTAGGTTGACCTGCAAGATATCGGTAGTTGCCAAAGCCAATGAATTTGCCCTGCGAACCTATCATTCGGTCACTAAAGCTAATAATAATTGCAAAAATAAAAGGATAAATCACTAAAATCAAAATACAAACAATGAGAGGGGCTACCAATAAATACCCCAAGAGGCTTTCAGATTGTCGTTGAGTAAAGCGAGAGCGCTTAGGATTTAAGGTCGAATTAGAAAGGATTTTTTGAGACACAATAACCTCTAAGCTATAGCTTGAATTTACAAAAGCAAAAGAGATAAGCAAGGAATGTTAGCTAATCTGCTTATCTCTTTTACATAGAAAAGAGTTCTAAATCCTAGTTGTTTTTATCGTAAATAGCTTGACATGCTTGTTGGGTTTCCGCAATAGATGCATCAATACTTAGACCATCTACAACGATGCGCTGTATCATCTTAGGTGTAAGGAAGTTCGTTTGATATTCGGCGTAAGCTGCATTGTCAACATCGGGAAAAGAACCTGCTGTTCCATTTAAGGCTATATCAAGCAGGCCAATATGCACAGGGCTTTCGCTAAAGACGGGGAAATTAACCTGACTTTGTAAGGCAGGTCCGTAAATAGCAGCATTCATATACTCAGCCATAAAAGCATCATCAGAGAGATAGCTAAATAAGTCTTTGGCAAGCTCTTTATGTTCATTACTGGTTGTAATAGGAATTGACCTTAACACTGTACTAACAGGGGCAATCCTCATAGCTGGCCCCGCTGGAAGTGCTGAGAAGCGAGTAGCTTCGAGTAAGTCAGGGTCATTATCTTTCATATTAAGATAAACGCTGCCAGGATTAGCAATAAAAATGGCATTTCCCGATTGATAAGCAGTATTGTCACCAGCGCCGTCCCAGGTAATGGCTCCTGGTGGAAAGAGGCCATCCTTATAAGCTGTTGTTATCCATTCAAGAAAAGCTTTCGTTTCTGGACTGTCAAGTGTACAGATAGTACCGCTATCATTAGCCACACGCCCACCCCAAGATTGAAGCATGGCTGTCGTGAGGTTGGCGTCGCCGACATTTGAGAGAGCAAAACCCATCCCATAGGTCTCTGGAGGATTTTGAGCCATCGCCATTTTGGAAAGCTCCTCCCAGGTTTTCGGTGCCTCGCTATAGCCAGCAGCTTCTAAAACGTCGTTACGACGATAAAGGATATTGGCACCACTTGCCGCATAAGGAATGCCATAAATGTGACCGCCAAAACCTTCAGAAGTTACTACTTTATTAATAGAATCTAGCCAACCACCATGGGTAGAACCAAGGGTATTGTAGAGGTCATCGAGGGGCTCGAGCTGACCGCTCTGGCTTAGTAAGAGCATAAAGTCACGCCCTAAATCAAGAGCGTCAGGCATAGTGCCTGCTTCGATAGCAGCCGAAACGCGTTGTACCGTTTCATTTTGGTTAATCATAACCACTTCGACCTCAATACCTTTTTCTTTACCCCACTGTTCGATGCGTTCGGCAAACATAGAGTTGGCAGCATCGGAAAAGATTAGACCTCCCCAATAAACAAATTTTTCTTGAGCCATGCTCAAACTTAAAGACACTAAAACAATACTTGAAACGAGCTTAATTAATCGACGGAGTTGCTTACAGTACTTCATTTCTTTTCTACCTCCTTGAACGGTCATTGAGAAATAACCGTTTTAACCTAAACTTAGGCTCTGTCCAATACTTAGGGACAGTAAAATATAGAGCATTTTGTTTGTGCTTTAATGCTAACGCATTTATGGGCTCAAATGCTAGAGGGTGTTTGATAACTCGTGGACTTGACTCAATAACTTGGTTCATCCGCATCTTGATATTGGTGGCGAATCTAAAAAGTTAAATCTTCAAACCATTATTTTCGGTTTAAATAAGATTTTTTGAAGCTATTTAGCCGTGGTTTTAGACCTAACGACTACACTATCGCAGTTCGCCACCAATATCATCTTCTGTTGATTTTAAAATCGCTCGAGCTAGCAACAGGTCTAAAATGCTTTTGCCAGCAAGCCTGTTTTTAACTCTCCAATAATTTCAGTATTCAATCAACACGACTTGCGGATGAACCAAGATTTCGGGCAATTCCAGTTTTAGTTTAGGCTATTCAACTAAGCTTATGGGAATTGTATACTCCTCATACTGAATTTCACATTTTGGACTCGAACTCCAGGATGGTACACAGTCTGCTGCCGAAAAATGAAACAGCATTCCACAAGTTTCGCAATCAAAGGTTCCAGAAATAAACTGGCTATCACCTTTAAGAGTCAAGCTAACCTTAGTTGTGAAGTTGCTTGTTCTTTTGCCTTTGTATTTACAAAATACGGGATAGGCTTGACCCGAGTTGAGGGATGCACATGCCCAGGAATCCTCTGATTCAAATGATTCAAAGTTAATTGCGTTATAACTAAATCCTGGTGAGGCGAGAAGGTAGTCAAAATTTAGGCTTTCTCCTCCTCCTGCAATGGCTTTTACATCCACAGTAATCTCAAGTAATGAATCTTGACCCTGCTTAAACACCAGGGTTTCAGGACTAAAGCTGACGGAAAATTCTACAGGGGTAGGTGTTCTAGAACAAGCACTAAGCAAGAGTATTAACAGCAAGAGTGTTAATTGCCGCATAACCTGTCCTCCTGTTCAATCATTGAACTCAGGCAAACTTAACTTTGGGCTCAGCTTTTCGATCTTAAAACATCTTGCTAATAGTTAGCCGCCTTAAATAAATTATGCCTAAAGGATGCTCTGAAGAAAGAAGAATTTCTGGTAGCTTTATGTAAGAAAACCGCGATTGACTGAGGTATTTTGGCTCAAACCTTAAATGGTAACAGCGACTGCCCGTTCACCTACAGCGCTTTTCAATAACCCATCCGCTCTTTCAAGCTAATCTACCTCTGTCAGACTTTCGGATGTCTTACTTTTAAAACTCGAGCCTTAAGAAATATCTCCCAGATCATCCTCAAAGACCCTAACAATATCTAAAAGCTTAGCCACAATGCGCTCAAAGATAGACTTCCGCTCGAGTAACTTAGGCTTAACCTCAAGCGCTGCAAACACTTCTTCACGTAAGGGTTCCTTGCCCGAAAACTGATACGTGCTAAGAATCTGCCTGGCTGCCTCTAGCTTCATACCCTCAGTTTTGGCAATAGTGCTAAGTGCTGCCTCTTTTTCCTGTGACCAGTAAGTATCAAAGATGTCTCTAAAGTTATCCGTCCGCTTGATTTTAGGCATGTACTGATTCATAAACTTTTCAATCAGTTCTCGTTTACTGCGTAGCTGGGTTTCTTGCCCTAAAGTATCAAGAATGTCTTTTTTCTTTTTCTCGTAGTCAAGCGGTTTTATGGTGGTATCAGCGTTAAGCGCTTCTAGCAGACTCAAGATATAAGCCACATTAATTTCATCACGAGCTATAAGCTCGAGCTCAAAGTCTAGCTCATTAACGATAGATGCCTCTTCAGTGCCTGGGGTTCGGCTACGGTCATAAATGTCAAGGTACTTACTTTTAAAGTCTTCAAAGCTTTGCTCAGGCAAAGTTAGATCTTCTGGCTCAAATTCAGTAAAAGACTTAAGCACATTTTTTAGCCTCATCAGGTCTCTAAAGGCTTTGATAAACTCGAGCTGCTCATCTTCACGAATCAGGCTATTCACATCATCTGGGTTTGGAGTTAGGGTCTTTAGGGTTGCAACCGCTTCATTAAATTTTTCTACATAGTGTTCATAAGGCTCGAGCAAAATACTCTCGTTAGAATTGGGATCAGAGAATAATTTAATGGCTTCATCGGTCTGAGCTTTCAGGTTGCGAAAAACCACAATATTTCCCTGTGACTTGAGTTCCCCTAAAATGCGGTTGGTTCTTGAATAAGCTTGAATGAGTCCGTGATACTTTAAGTTTTTATCCACATAAAGGGTATTAAGTTTTTTAGCATCAAAACCCGTTAAAAACATATTGACCACGAGTAAAATGTCAGCTCTGTCTTTATCTAAAAAACCTTCACGATCACGTTCTTTCATGCGCTTGGCGATGTCTTTGTAATAAGTATAAAAAGCCGTACCATCTTTGGCAGAGTGTTGGGTCTGGAACATGGCGTTATAGTCTCTTATAAAGCCCTCTAACTTATCACGGCTATGGGTATCGCTCTGGCTGGCATCGACATCAAACTCAGGGTCACCTATAAGCCCATTGGCATCAGGGTCTTCTTCGTTGGCGCTGTAGGTAAAGATGGTGACAATTCTTAAATCATGCTCACCTGCTGCTTTTTTGCGCTGAAAGATGTCGTAGTACTTAATCAGCGTGTCAACATTGGCAACACAGAATATACTCGAGAACTGCTTAGTGTGCGTCTTGCGTTCGTGGTTGGCAAGAATCCAGTCTGCGACCTGCTCGAGCCTCTCCTCATGCTCATAAAACTCTCTTATGTTAATGCCTGATACCTGTTCATCGATTAGTGAACCATCTTTACGCTTGAGCTTGCCCCAGTACTCCACTGAAAACTTAAGCACATTTTGGTCGGCTATGGCATTGGTAATCACATAGCGG
>JAHEBB010000395.1 GCA_024642575.1 Trueperaceae bacterium
CTTGGCGCTCGAGCAAAACTTTGGCATTAGGCTCGAGCAAACCACAGCAGATAAACAACTTAGCCTTGGTTCGGCGCGCTGTCTTGGTAGCTGTGGTCTTGCCCCTGTTCTGGTCATAGACGGTGAGGTCTGTGGACGCATGAATTCAGAGACTGCCTTGGCAAAAGTGCATGAGCAGTTAGAGGAGACCCATCATGATTAAAAGCCATAGCGACCTTGAAATCATTAGCCTTGAGGAAAAGCAAAACACGGCACAGTACAGGCATCGGGTTATGTGTTGTAACAGCACCGCGTGTTTATCGGCGGGGGCGCATGGGGTACGGGAAGCTTTTGAAGCAAGTATCAAAAGGGAGGGGCTCGAGCCTCAGGTGCAGGTTGTGCCTGTGGGTTGCATGGGGCTATGCAGTCAGGGGCCGCTTGTAGCGGTCAAATCACGTCTTCCCAATCAAGAGACAGGGGGCAAGACAGAAACCCTCTATCACAGCGTAAACCCTGAACTTGCCGAAACGATTTGTCAGGAGCATCTGGCAAACGGTAAAGCGGTAGAAGCCCAGGTGCTCTCACCTGAACTTCCTTTTTTTGCCAGACAGCAGCGTATTGTCCTTGCCAATGCGGGTGAAATTAACCCTGAGCGCATCGAGGATTATATCGCTCGAGGGGGTTATCAAGCCCTTTTGCAAGCACTTAGCACCATGACGCCTCTAGAAGTGGTTGAGAGCATTGAGCAAAGTGGGCTAAGAGGTCGGGGCGGTGGTGGTTACCCCACCGGTAAAAAATGGCGCATGCTCCATGAAGCCCAGGCCGAAAGCAAATATGTGGTAGCTAACGGCGATGAGGGTGACCCAGGTGCCTATATGGACCGCACTATTATGGAAGATGACCCTCACCGCATTATAGAAGGAATGACGATTGCAGCTTATGCAACAGGCGCGCAGCAGGGCTATCTCTATGTGCGTGCGGAATACCCCGTGGCAGTTAGAAGGCTCGAGACTGCCATTCGTCAGGCAAAGCGTCAGGGTCTACTCGGTAATAAAATACTGGATAAAGATTTTGGCTTTTCGCTCGAGGTGCGTATTGGTGCAGGCGCGTTTGTTTGTGGTGAAGAAACAGCCCTATTAGCATCTATCGAGGGTAAACGTGGGCAACCTGTGCTTCGCCCACCTTATCCTACACAGCGGGGTTTATGGCAAAGTCCCACCATGATTAACAATGTTGAGACCTTTGCTAATATTTCAAGCATCATTCAAAAAGGTGCGGACTGGTTTCGCAGCATTGGTACAGACTCGAGCAAAGGCAGCAAAGTCTTTGCGCTGGCAGGCAAACTTAACCATACCGGGCTGATTGAAGTGCCTCTTGGTATCACGCTTCGTGACATTGTTGAAGACATGGGTGGAGGCGTAGCCAAGGGGCGAAACCTTAAAGCCGTACAAACAGGTGGGCCCAGTGGTGGCTGTATTCCTGAAGCTTATTTGGATACCGCCATTGACTATGAAAGTCTGCAACACCTGGGTTCCATCATGGGTTCAGGCGGCTTTATTGTCATGGATAACGACGACAGCATGGTTGATATTGCCAAGTTTTTTATGGAGTTTTGCCGTGATGAGTCTTGCGGTAAATGCCTGCCCTGCCGCGCAGGAACGGTGCAAATGTATCAACTCTTAGACAAAATCTCAAAGTCTCAGGCAAGCCTTGACGATTTAGCTAGGCTCGAGGATTTATGTGACATGGTGAAACATACGAGTCTGTGTGGGTTAGGGCAAACGGCTCCTAACCCTGTGCTAAGTACCCTTCAGTATTTTCGCCAGGAATACTTAGATTTAATGACAGATAGTCCGCCGCAAGTCGCAGATAAAGCGATTAACTATGAAGCCCTTGGGGAGGGATGAGTTTATGCCTATTAACCTAAATATCAATGAGCAAAATCTAAAAGCGCAAGAAGGGGAAACGCTGCTGACGGTGGCACGTCGTGAGGGCATCCCTTTACCAACGCTTTGTTTTCTTGAGGGCTTATCGGTAGCAGGGTCGTGTCGGCTTTGTCTGGTTGAAGTTGAAGGCTCGAGCAAACTCCAGCCCGCCTGCGCCCTTAAAGTTACTGAAGGCTTAAGTGTAAAAACAGCAACAGAAAGGCTAAAGCGCTACCGAAAAATGATTGTCGAACTGCTTTTTGCTGAGGGCAATCATGTGTGCGCGGTTTGTGTTTCCAATGGTAACTGTGAGCTGCAAGATCTGGCGGTACAAATGGGCGTAGACCACATCCGCTTTAGCTATCAATTCCCAGAACGCAAGGTAGATTTAAGCCACCCTCTGTTTGGCTTTGATGCCAACCGCTGTGTGCTCTGCACCCGCTGCGTGAGAGCCTGTGACGAAATTGAAGGCGCTCACACCTGGGATGTTGCAGGTCGGGGGCAGTCTGCACACATCATCTCTGATATGGCTCAGCCCTGGGGTAGCGCTACAAGCTGCACTTCCTGTAGCAAATGCGTAGCGGTTTGCCCTGTTGGGGCGCTTTTTGGTAAAGGTGTCAGTGTTGCTGAGATGAAGCATCAGCCTGCGGTTGTGGACTTTTTGGCAAGCGCGCGACGTGAGCAGAACTGGCATAAAAAGGAGGAGCAATGAGTCGCATCAAACTGGCAACGGTGTGGTTAGGGGGCTGTGCAGGTTGCCATATGTCGTTTTTAGATTTGGATGAATGGCTCTTTGAGCTGGCAAAAGTTGCCGAGCTAGTGTTTAGTCCCATTGCTGATGCTAAGGTTTTTCCTGAAGGGGTAGATGTCGCCTTGGTAGAAGGTGCTGTTGCCAATGAAGATAACCTCGAGCTTATCAAAAAGGTACGCGAGCGGAGCAAATGGGTGATTTCTTTTGGGGATTGCGCTGTAACGGGCAATGTTACCGCCTTGCGTAATCCGCTTGGTGACCCGACCCCCATGCTTAAGCGTATTTATCTAGCAGCAAATGTCGTAACTGAAGGTGTGCCTAGTGAAAAAGGGATTGTGCCAGCTCTCTTGCCCAGAGTCATGCCTGTTCATGAAGTCATAAAGGTAGATGCGTTTTTGACAGGCTGCCCGCCTTCTGCTGCGCGTATACAGGCAGCGCTCGAGCCCTTGGTCAAAGGCGAATTACCTAAGCTCGAGGGTGAACACATCCGCTTTGGGCAGGGAGCCTAAGTATGAAACGACTTGTTATTGATCCTGTAACCCGCATTGAAGGTCATGCCAAAATTTCGCTTTTTTTAGACGATGCAGGCAAGCTGGCTGACGCTAAATTTCATGTTACTGAGTTTCGCGGCTTTGAAGCCTTTTGTGTTGGCCGTCCGCTTTGGGAGATGCCCAGTTTAACGGGGCGCACTTGCGGCATTTGCCCCGTCAGCCATGTTTTGGCAGCCGCCAAAGCTGGTGATGAGATTCTGGCAGTGAAATTGCCTGAAACGGCTCTAAAACTACGCAGACTGATGAATCTCGGGCAGCTAATTCAATCCCATGCCCTGTCTTTTTTTCACCTCAGTTCACCTGACTTTTTGCTGGGCTTTGACAGTGACCCAGCAAAGCGCAATGTCTTTGGTCTTATGGACGTTGAGCCAGAGCTAGCGCGGCGCGGTATTCGGTTAAGAAAATTTGGTCAAGACATCATTGCCAAGCTGGGTGGGCAAAAAATCCATCCTGCTTGGGCAGTGCCCGGTGGGGTCAGACAGGGTTTAAGCGAAGAACATCGTTTGGAATTGCTAGAAGCCTTGCCCGAGGCGCAAGAAACGACTTTTTTAGCGCTCGAGCTGTTTAAAACCTTGCTAGACAAATTCCCTGAAGAAGTCGCTTCCTTCGGCAACTTTCCAAGCTTATTTTTGGGTTTGGTTACGCCTGAAGGCTTGTGGGAGCACCATGATGGGCTAATTCGCGTCGTTGATGAAACGGGTGCGCTGGTCGCCGATAAGCTCGAGCCTGCCGATTATCTTGACTATATAGGTGAGGCAAGCCATAACCATTCTTACCTAAAATCACCTTACTACCGCCCCAATGTGGCAGAGGGTGAAGCGATTACGCCAGAAAGTGCCGGACTTTACCGAGTAGGGCCGCTAGCCCGTCTAAACATCTGTAATCGTATAGGCACGCCCTTAGCCGATAAAGAATTAACGGAGTTCCGCGAGCGTTTTGGACGGGTTGCGCTATCTTCTTTTCAATACCATTACGCTCGGCTTATTGAAATTTTGGCTTGTACCGAGGCAGTTGCCTTGCATTTGCAAGACCCCAAAATCACAGATACAAGGGTGCGCGCCCAAGCTGGCATTAATGTGCTCCGTGGGGTTGGCGTGAGTGAAGCGCCGCGTGGCACGCTTTTTCATGACTACCATGTGGATGAAAACGGCCTTATTACCAAGGTCAATATGATTATCGCGACCGGGCAAAATAATCTGGCCATGAACCGCACGGTTAAGCAAATTGCTCAGACTTTTATTAAGGGCCCTGATATTGCTGAGGGTATTCTCAACCGCATTGAAGCAGGTGCGCGTGCTTTTGATCCCTGTCTAAGTTGCTCGACTCATGCTATAGGGCAAATGCCGATGCAGGTCGAACTTTTTTCAGCGCAAGGTGAGTTGCTTAAGAGGCTCGAGCGCAATTAACTAAGCCAAATAGGAGCATCCTTTGCTAGATAACGTTCTACTGATTGGCTACGGTAACAGCTTAAGAAGTGATGATGGTGTGGGGCAGAAGTTTGCTACTGAAGTCACTAACTTGGGCAAGATTAAGACGTACAGCATTCATCAACTAACGCCTGATCTTGCCCAGGATATTTCAGACTTTGAGGTGGTTATTTTTGCTGATGCTTCTGCGGATTTTAATCTTATGCAGCCGCAGTTACAGCGTCTTGAAGTGCAAGAGAGTGAAATCGGCTCGAGCCATTTTGCCAACCCACAAGGTCTGCTTGGGCTTGCTCAAAACCTTTATGGTAAAGCACCCGAAGCCTACATTTTGAGCTTACCTGTTGAAAATTTTGCCTTTGGCAATGAGCTTTCAAACAAAGCCCAAGAAGGGTTAAATGAGGGGCTCGAGCTCCTCAA
>JAHEBB010000396.1 GCA_024642575.1 Trueperaceae bacterium
CCAACATCATGGACAGCCATGCCTACTGGGTGAGACAGGTGATAGGGGAAGTCCAGCGCTCTTTGGGCTGCTTCTTGATAAATGGGTTTAGCAAAACGGGTACGAGCGACCACCTCTGCCATTTCTTCTCGTGCTTCATCACGTACTTGTTCTGCTGTTACCCCTGGCCTTAGTAAACGTAAAAAAGTTTTATGATAAATCACCATAAACTCATAGAGCTGCCTTTGTACAGGATCATAGACGCCGTTGACAGGCCACATTCTGGTGATGTCACTGGCATAATACTGATAATCAGGACCACAATCTACTAATAGTAAATCCCCATCGTTTAAGACCTGATCATTGGCATTGTAGTGACCGTACCAGGCATTCTTGGTGCCAGCAATAATTGCCCGATAAGATACATCCCGTGCCCCATTATTTAAATAAACAAACCTCATGATGGCGTCAATTTGATACTCCATGACACCCGGTTTGGTAGCCCGCATAGCTTCTATTAAGCCAAAAGCACTTAAACGTCCAGCATGGCGTAGTAAAGAAATTTCAGCCTCGCTTTTAACCAGACGCATATCATTAAGAACCTCACTTAAATCATGAATATCGGCAGCGGGTAAGCGCTCACGGAGGAGCTTAATAAAGTGTCGCATTCGGTCAAGACGACCATCCCAGGGGTCTGAGCTGCGTTCTTGCTGGGCACGCTCGAGCGTATCCCAGCTTTGCATAGCACCTTCTCCAGTTCGCAAGGGTGTATAGAGATGGCGCACGCGCTCTAAATAAGTAGCTAAGGCATCTAAGCCATGTACTTCATCAATCCCAGTAACTTTAATGACCTCGTCAGGGTTTGAAGCGGTCAGTAAGGGTTCTTCTCTATCACGACCCTTTAAAGGCTGATAAGGGAGAAACAAGTGGCTAGACTTATCGCGACCATCTAGAACCAAGTAGCTATGCGGCGTTTCTATAGGGCAAAGGTACATTAGATCATTCACTTGGCGAAAACGTGTATGAGACGACTCCTTGGCCTCACCTTGCAATACTGCCACCCCCATGTGAGCATTTCCGCGCTTATCTGCGGCTTGAAGGGCGTTCATCGCTTCAAATACCCTGTTACGACGTTTTTGATACTCCTGAACTGTAATCATGTATTACCTTCCTTGTAAAAATATAAATTATGCAGACCTTCTCAAAAGACACCGTGCCCTAGGTGGATTTTTACTGTACCTAAGACCTAGAGTAAGCAAAACAACCCTGTACTTAAAACTTTAGGAAACGACCCGATTTAGTGTTACAAGCTCCACTTCTGCGTCATCTAAAACCACCCCAAAGCCAGGACCTTCAGGTATGGGTAAACAGCCTTCAGTTAAAGGTAGGGCAAATTCTTTATTATAGGGTGCAGCAAGTAAATTTGTGTGGAGCCCAATCTCGGTAAACTCTACTGCGTCAACCACTGCCCTGATAGACGCAGCCAGGTGTAACTTAGCCGCCATTTCAATCCCTAGCCCAAAAGAGGTTCCAAGAACGCATTTAATACCAGCAGCCTCAGCTACTGCTGCAATTTTCTTGGCATGGAGTAATCCGCCTGCTTTTCCAATTTTAATATTTAATACATCAACTGCCTCATGGCGAATGAGTTGCAAAGCGTCATGTATGGTGTAACAGCCTTCATCAGCCTCTATTAAGGTATCGACCGAGCGACGAACAAAGGCCATACCTGGTAAATCCCAGGCAGCAACAGGCTGTTCAAGCAATTCTAGGCCGACATCGTACCGCTCAGCAAGCCTACATAATCTGATTGCTTCTTTTGGACTATAGCCTTGATTCGCATCAGCCCGAAGGGAAACCTCGGCACCCACAGCCTCACGAATCGCTCGCAACCGGTCCACATCTTGCTCTGGATAGCCTCCTATTTTTGCTTTAAAGGCGTAAACACCCAGATCCATAAAGCGAAGACATTCTGCTGCCATGTCATCTGGAGCGCCCCCTGCAATTTCTACAGATACTGGGACTTTGCTACGATTCCTACCCCCAAGTAGGGTACTAACTGGAGTCGATAGGGCTTTCCCAATCAGATCATGCAGTGCCAAATCAAGTCCTGCCTTAGCACAGGAATTCCCCCGAAAATCTATGATATCCATAATCCTTTCACGGTCAAAAGGATCCTGCCCTATGAGTTGTGGTCCTAAATAATCATTAATAGCAATTTGGATTTCTTCGAGGGTTTGCCCAAAGAACCCAATATCAACTGAACTTTCTCCGATCCCTGTGACCCCGTCATCAGTGTGTATCGATACAAGGATATATTCAAGAATGGGAAGGGGACGTTTAGGAGATACCCGACTCCGCTTTCCCCAGTGGTGTTTTGAGCCTGCATTTTGAGTTGAGTACGGAGCATGGGAAACATTTAAACGAATAGGTGTCGTGGTGATTGAGGTGATTTTCATTGGTCTTCACAGTTTGTAATGAGGAGATTAGTTGAAATGATAGAAAGCGTTTTTAAACGATTAGGAAATTTACAATTAGTGCTTATGTCTTCAACTTGATTTGGCGCAAGCCTTACTGCTGAAGATACATCTGTGTGCCAAATATAAAATTCATTTTCCATAGTTACTATCTCCAAACTTTACTTAATAAATTTATACTCCAAAAACCTAATGGGGTAGTATAACGATATATTTATTTATCTGCTAATGCTAGCCCTCTACTTCGAGGCTAACTGCAAAGTAAAAATTTACCCTTGAAACAAAGTTGAGGAATTACCAAACCAAATGTTAAAGATAATTGTTCGGATTACACTATATTTTTTGGAGGATGATTCAATCTTAACTCTAGGTTAGCTTATATTAGGGGTTACCACCAATATTTAAGTCAAGCCTTTTATCTAGGGTTTTGAAACCATAATGGATTAGAATTTTTTGGAGAGTAGGTTTAGGAATGACCATGCCTAATAAATCACCAAGGAATGAGCGCAATCTAATTATGGATAGAAAGGCTCAGAATCCCAACATTGTTCTGGTTATGGCAGATGATATGGGTTACGGAGACCCTGGCTGTTATAATTCGGAATCCAAAATTCCTACACCAAACATTGACCGTTTAGCTAAAGAGGGCACGCGTTTTACGGATGCTCACTCTTCTTGTGCCCTTTGTACGCCCTCTCGCTATGGACTACTTACAGGGAGATACTACTGGCGGACCTCGCGACCTCATGCCTTGGTAATGCCCTATGAACCCCCCGTAATTGAGCCGAATCGGCTCACGATTGCAGCTATGCTGAAGGATCGTGGTTACGCAACTGCCTGTATTGGCAAGTGGCATCTTGGTTTTTTATATTCTTCCAAGGCAGGCACAAAATCAGGTTATACCCAACAGGAAGCAGATATTGACTTTCATAAAACTTTGGATGGTGGACCCCTGGAAGTGGGTTTCGACTATTTCTTTGGTACAGCAGGCTGCTCAACCTCAGACCCACCCTACTGCTTTATTGAGAATAATCGTACAGTCGGTATTCCAAATGTTCCTAGTCCCGAAGAGCTAACTATATTGCCTGGTTTCTACCCTGGTCTTATGGCTCCTCAATGGAAAGAAGCAGAGGTTGATATGCGTCTTGCATCCCGCGCTAGATCTTATATCGAAGAGCAGGTTAAACGCGACTCTAAGACCCCTTTTTTTCTCTATCTGCCTCTCTCTGCTCCTCACAATCCTTGGGTCGTTCCTGAATTTCTCAAAGGGAGTAGTGGTGACGGTCTACGAGGGGATATGAATGTGTTAGCTGACTGGTGCCTGGGTCAGGTCTATGATGAGTTAGACAAGCAAGGCATTCTAGATAACACTCTATTTATTTACACTAGCGATCATGGCCCACAGTACAATACTGGCGAAACAGGTCACCGAGCAAGTGGTCCTTATAGAGGCCAAAAGAACACTGCGTTTGAAGGGGGGCATCGGGTTCCCTTTGTAGTGCGCTGGCCTGGAAAAGTGGTAAGTGGCGCAACCTCAGATAGCCTTATATGTCATACTGACCTTTTGGCTACATTTGCTGAGCTTACTGGTAAGCCTTTACCAGAGGGTGCTGGCGAAGATAGTTTTAGTGTTTTATCAGACATAGTTGGTCAAGGTCAAAAGCAAAAACGACCTGCTTTAATTGCTGATACGGGTCATCATGGGCTGGCTAAGGGAGATTTCTCAATTCGCCATGATGGTTGGAAACTAATCATTATGGCAGCGCGTGGACAAGATGATCTCGAAGAGCGGTTGCTGTTTAATGTGGAACTTGATCCCGATGAGCAAAATAATGTCAGAGAAGCATTTCCTGAGGTTGTAAGCTTTTTAGAAAAGTTGCTCTATCGCGTCAAGCACGAGGGTTTAAGGTATCTAAAATTTTGAAGTTTGGGTTATCAAGTCTTACAACTCGTATCTCTTTAGACCTGTAGGTCTGATTATTAAAGTATTTACTCAATTTGAGGTTTTGGGGTATTGATAAGGGTAGTACACCTATGCATGCTAAAACTAACGCTTAGCGTTTCGGAGCTGTTAAGTGAGACTTCATCATAACGATTTCGCATAAGCTACAGAAATCGAAGAAAATCAGTGTTAATCGAGTAAATTCAGGGTTTTGATGAGGGAAAAACGTTTGTTTTTCGTGGTAAAAATGGAAAGGCGAAATTATTATCTACCTTTGACGCTTATCCCTATAAAAGAATATAATAAACGCTTTGTTTATCGGCTCAAACAGATAAAAATATTCCTTAGCGTTAGTTTTGACACCAATCAGCGTACTACCCCTTACTTAGCCATAAGCAACGCCTCAAAGAAATGGACTTTGCCCATTAAAAACTGGAAGAAAGCTCTTAATTGGTTTGCTCAACTATTCGGTGATAGACTACTCAACAGGTTAGATACACGAAATTGAGGATACCCTCTTGATTAAAGCTTCATTTAATACCTGCCAAGCCCTTTGGGTCATTCGCTCTGCGGACTTCTTTCCTTGCTCTGACGTTTCAAGTAAAGCTACTATTCCTGCATTTTGATAGCTTTTAAACC
>JAHEBB010000397.1 GCA_024642575.1 Trueperaceae bacterium
CCAGCCCATACCAGCTTCATAAGGGTTGTATTCAGTATGAATATCCGTACCCCAGCCACGGTAACCTTTCTCGAGCCTTAATGAGTCAAAAGCTCCTTGACCAGCGGCAATCATGCCAAAGTCTTTACCTGCCTGCCACAATTCATCCCAAATCGGTAAGGCTGATTCAAAAGGAAAATGAAGTTCCCAACCAAGCTCGCCTGCATAACTAACACGCAGGGCAAGCGCCTTATTCATGCCAATGTCTATCCATTTGCCAGTAAAGTAAGGAAAGGCTTCGTTTGAAATATCAGCAGTTGTTACTTTTTCTAGAACCTTACGCGCATTGGGCCCCCAGAGACCAAGAGCGGCAAAACTATTTGAGATGTCTCTAACCGCAACCTCTCCGGCTTGGCTCTTTATCCAATCTCGGTCGAGCGGTAAGTTTCCTTCGCCGACAAACATCCAGTAAGTATCTTCAGCTAGGCGGATAACTGCAAGGTCACGTTTGATACCACCTTTTGGAGTAAGCAGGCAGGTATAAACGATTTTGCCAAGCTCGGTCTTGGTTTTATTACTACAGAGATAATCAACATAGTCTGTTGCGCCATGGCCTGAAACCTCAATAATCGATAGGCCAGTAAGATCAAATAGCGCTACATTGTTTCGTGTTTCTAGATGCTCTGCACCTTGAATAGCCGACCAGAACTGAGCTTCCCAGCCTTGTCGCTCAGGAATTTGATCTTGATATTTTTTGACCAGATGCTTATTTGACTCGTACCAATTAGGCAATTCTATACCTGCAAATACGGTAAAGTCAGCACCGAGCTCGCGGTGGCGACTATCAAAGGGGCTTAGCCTCACATTGCGAGGTTCGGTGATGGGTTGGCGTGGGTGGATGATGTCGTAAATCTCGCGGTAGTTTTTCTTGGTAACGACACTGATATATTTGTCAGTTGTTTGAAAATCATGAAAGCGCTTGACATTTACTTGACGCATATCCCACTCGGTATCGCCATGGGTCATCCATTCAGCAATACATTTGGCGACGCCTGGGCCGTGAGTTAGCCAGGAGCCGACTGCGCTCCATAAGCCCCCAACGGCAGTTTCACCCATAAGCGGATAACCATCAATGGGAAAGGCAAACATGCCGTTAAAGGGCTCGAGCAATTCCTTGTCTTTTAAGGCAGGTAAAAGCTTGCTTGCCTGATCCCAGGGTTTGCCATAGAAATCATCTGGGGTAAAGGGGTGAATCGCCGTTTTTGACATATCGCTTAACAGAAAAGAAGGGCGAACCATATGGGCTGGATGATTATAGTTACCAATGCCATAGCGGTTATGGTGCTGACGAAAATACATGATCGAATCAAGCTCGCGGGTAGTGGGGTAAACCACTTCCTGCTCTGGTTTATTTGGGTCGATGTGGGCAAGCTCTGATAAGGCTTCTGTTTGAGTGTACTGATGTTCAAACGCCATAAGGGGGAGAGAAACTCCAAATTTCTCGGTCATGGCAGGTGACCAGATATTGGTACATAAGACCACATATTCACAGTCAATACGCGGCAATTCTGGGTTACTGGTCAATACCGCAGTTACCCGCCCATTTTTAACTTCAAAATCAGTAACAGGCGTGTTACCAGCAAAGCTAATGGAGGTCAAGTTAGCAGCGTCACGTTGTAAAGCAGCATTGGCTAAACTGCCCTTAACAATGCAGCCCAGCGGAATAAAAAGGGCACCGTCAATAGCATCAGGATTTAAAAGAGGAAGTTTTTCATGGGCTTCTTTGGGTGTTAAAACTTGAGCATCTCCGCCAAAAGCTGCTGAACTGCCTTTAAGCCGCTTTAAGTCTTGCAAGCGCTCTTTAGAAATCGCCAGCTCGAGCTGACCTACGGGAAAGACAAGGGGTTTACCTTCAAAAGGTGCTATTTCGCGGTAAAACTTTGCCGAGTAAAGTCCCAGTTTTGCCATTATTTTTGAATGACTTAGCGGAACGACACCACCTGGAGCATGAGAGGTTGAGCCGTGATTGTGATGCAAAGGACCTTTATCTATAAGCAGTAAATCAGACCAGCCTAGCTTTGCCAAATGATAAGCGACAGAATTACCTACGATGCCTGAACCGATGATAACGACGCGTGCGGATTTTGTCATGTTTACTCCACGAGTTTGACGAAAATAGTCTCACTAAGGTATCAAATTTAACTGTAGCTGTGCTAGCCAAGCTTTGGCAAGCCTTTTTTTAGGAGCTGTATAATGGACTCTTTTTCTACTCACCAAGAGGCGCTAGACTTAATAAGGTGGGTGCTAAGCTAGGTTTTATAACCTTAGACGTTTTTGAAGATTGTTAGTGCAGGTTCTAGTTATCCTTAACAAACCTAATTTTCTGCCCAAACCAAAAAGAAAGCTTAAATTTCTGTAAGGTAAAGAGTGTTTTTGAATAGTTATGATTAGACAGGTTTTTTTATTTTGTAGTTTAATAGGTATTTTTGTGCCAATTGGCTTTGCACAGTCCTATTATTTTCGGGGCATTATGGGGGATGGCTTGCCAATGCAAATGCAACTTCAAGTCAAGGACAATAGTATTACCGGAAGCTACTTTTACGATAGCTATGGTATTCCCATAAGCTTAACAGGTAGGCTCGAGGGTGCAAAAGTGACACTCGAAGAATTCCAGGAAATAGACGGCAAGCAAGAACTTAATGGCACGTTTTCTGGTTTTTTTTCCGACTCAGCGACGGATTATGCTCAGTCTTTTACAGGCGAATGGGTTAATCCTTATGGTAACTTATTCCAGTTTTCGCTCAATAAGATTGCTGACTATGTGAGTATTGATATTGAGCAAGCTCGCATTTCTTTGCATAGCAGTTATCCGTATTTTGTCAGCCCGCAGCTCGAGCCTGTTAACCGCTTGTTACAAGAAACCTTTATCCAGCGGCAATTTGATTTTTTAAGAGAAGGTCAAGATACCTTAATAGCAGGAGAGATGCGAAACGGCTGGCTTTTAGATAGCAGTACCGAAATTGCCTATAGTGCCAATGATGGGCTGGTGAGTTTGCTGGAATCGATTTATGCCTATACGGGTGGAGCCCATGGTAATACAGGTTTGGTCGCCCACAATTTACTGGTAGAGGGCTCAGGTATCCGCATTTTAGAATTACGTGATATGTTTGCACCCCGCACAAACTTTATGAGCCGAGTGTCGCCACTTCTTTTAGAAGACTTGCGCCTTCAAGAGGCTGCCTGGGTTTTAGATGGTACGGTTAGCGACCTACTCGAGCCTGATGTGCAAACCTTTATTATTAACCCTCAAGGTTTAGAGTTTTATTTTGAGCCATATCTCATGGGCCCTTACGCGCAGGGAAGTTTTAAAGTCTTGCTTCCCTTTGAAGCGATCAAAGACCTGATTGATGCCTCGAGCCCGCTTTACCGATTTATTTCCGTGCCTAACTAAGCCTTTAATCAGAACACTGTCTTGGCTCGAGCCACAGTGAACTATTAGACTTTTCGGTTTTTCAGCAGGCCGCTGACGTATCTATCACTGACAAAGGCATTGCAAGGTCTTAGAGTTAGAGCTAGAGATAGAGGTATGGAGAGGATTGAACGTCATGTACCAGTATTCAACATTACTGAAGTACCTTGTTCTAACGCTGAGTTTACTTGGTCTTTTAGGGGCATGTCGACAAGCTAATCCTCCGACAAACACGCCACCTACAACCAAACCCAAAGCAGATAATTACCTTGTTTCAAGTAAAGGTGCGACTTTGACGCTAGCTAGTGGTGAAGTCCTGGTATTTGAAGCGGGGTTTTTTACGGAAGATGTAACTGTTTCACTGAGCAGCCGTGACTGGCCAAAATACCCTGCAAATGTTCAAAATAACTATCCGGATGATGCAGTCGAGCCTTTAGGGAAAACGCTCGAGCTTAGTTTTAACCCTGCTACCTTGGCAAAAATAAAGGCTGAAAAGCGCTTGCACATCTTGCCCGATTTAAGTCATACCAATCCTTATGATGATCAGGAGCTTACCGCTCAAGTTATGCTTAGTAGTGGAGATACCAGTCATTTTTACGAAACCAGCTTACAGCCTGAATCAGATGTTGAAGGTGGCGTTACCCTAAAAGGTTATCAGCTTAAAAGCTTGGGTCAAAAAGCTCCTGCCTCGGTGATGATTAGAGGCGTTAGGCCCTTACCCGCTTTTACAACGGCTTCCTTACCCCCAGGCTTTTTGATCGAGAATATTGTGGGCGGATTTAATATTGGTGTGGGTTTTGATTTTGCACCTGATGGTCGCATCTTTATCGCTGAAAAAGCAGGTACCGTTCGGGTTTTTCAAAATGGACAACTTTTGCCACAGCGCTTTGTTGATATTTCCTCTCAGGTCAATAGCCGTGGAGATCGCGGCATGCTTGGCATAGCCGTAGATCCAGATTTTCCACAAAAGCCTTATGTTTATTTGCTATTTACTTATGACCCACCCGAAGCCTTTAATAACACCAGCAATGATTTTGCTAAGCCAGATGGCAATGGAGCCAGGGTTTCTCGGCTTATTCGCCTGACGGCTGACGCTGCTGAAGGCTATAACGTTGCCCTACCCAACAGTGAAGTCGTTTTAGTCGGTAAAAACAGTACTTGGACAAATAGTGGTAATCCCTTTGCTAGAAATGATTATAGCCAAGCTGCCTGCGGCAAAACGGGTGCTTATAATCAGGACTGCATCGCTGCTGATGAGCAGTCGCACACCATCGGTACGGTAACGTTTGGTAAGGATGGTTCGCTTTTTGTTGGTAGTGGGGATGGCTGTGATTATACGCAGGCAGAAGCTAGTTGTTTAAGGGCGCTTGATCCAGCCAGTTTAAACGGTAAAATATTACGTATTGACCCCGCAACGGGCCAGGGTTTAAGTGATAATCCTTTTTTTGATGGTAACCCTAACAGTAATGCTTCTAAAGTTTATAATCTGGGGCTGCGTAATCCCTTTAGATTTGCCATTGACCCTGCATCAGGTGAGCCCATTATTGGTGATGTTGGCTAC
>JAHEBB010000398.1 GCA_024642575.1 Trueperaceae bacterium
AGCGCGCCCATAGACAATTAAGTATTGTTTGGGGTGTTGTGCCTGCGGTAGCCGACGATATTAAAAGTACCGATGAGATGGTCGCCGTAGCCAGTAGGGTGATTAAGAAGAAAAAACTTGCTGGCAGTGGCAGTCGATTTGTCATAACCGCAGGTGTTCCTTTTGGTATGAGAGGTACTACAAATCTGATACGCATTGAAAGATTAAAAGACTAAAAACATTCCGTTTAATTCTGAATAAAAATCGGGCACTTTTGTAGTGCTCGGTTTTTATATTCAAGGCTCGAGCCTTGAATTAAGTGAATTTTAAAGATCTAGTCATTCAAAAAGTTAGTGCAAATTTCTCAAAAAATAGAAATTAAGGTACTAAGAAATTTGTAAATTCGAATAAATTACTCGTCAGATATGTTTAAATCTACAAAAATTTAGTATTATAGTTTGTTAAAAACCCCTGAAATTTGTTGAAGACTTTTATTTAACAGCGTTCCAATTGGATTTTTCTTTATACTTTTTAAAGATTGTAATGGGTATTTTTATAGATAAATCATTGAGTTTAAAATCCACCGAGCTACGAGATAAAAAACGTCATCGTTTAATAACTCTACTTTTAATTATTACCTCAATTACCTTAACTCATTTTGTATGGGCGCAGGAGAGTAGTCCAACTCCCGAAACCCTTTCTTACGCTGACGAAATGGCTTTTTATAGAGACGCATTAGGTATAAGTGGCGAACTTGCCAAAACTTTTGACAAAGCATTTTCCGCCTGGAACGCTCGAGACTTAACGCAGGCAGATGCCATTTTTGCTGAGCTAGACAAACAAGTATCTGATAAATTAGCCAATGTTAAAGCCTATCTCTATTTAAACAGAGGGCTCTTAGAAGTTGATCAGAAACAGTTTGAAAAGGCACTCAGTTACTATGAACAGGCAAAAAAGCTTGTTCCAGAATGGTGGCTAATAGATGCCCATATTGCAGAAGTCCATGCTTTAGAACAAGGAAATAGCGATGTCATTGAAACTGTAAAGCTCGAGCCCTATCAGGCAAGCTTTTATTTTCCCCTTAGCTTTATTTTTTACGCGCTTGCACTAATGAGTGCTCTGTTTATATTTTTACAACCTAAACTTAGATGGGTCAGTGGCATCATGGTTTTATTAATGGGAGGTCTGGGCTTTTTCCTTCCAAGCAATACCCTAAGCCTTCCAAATCCCTTTAGTAAACAGAGTATTCCAGAGGAGATTAAAGCAAAACTTGTGCTCGATCAAGTTCTTAGTAATACTTACCGCGCCTTTATCTTTCAAAACGAGGAAGAAATCTATGATGCCTTGGCTTTAAGTGTAACAGGCGATGAATTAAGGGATATTTACTTGCAAAATCGTAGTTCAGTCAAAATTCAGGCAGCAGGCGACGCAACCATGCGTATCGATAATGTTGAAATAAAGGACATAAAAGATCTAAAACCAAGCGATAAAGGAGGTTTTGAAGCTCATACCACATGGCAGGTTTCAGGATTTGTTAGGCATTTTGGTCATCTTCACTATCGACTTAATGGTTATGAAGCTATTATTCGTCTTATTCCAGAGAACGGCGTTTGGAAAATTGAGACCATTTCACTTATAAGCCAGACACAGGTGATTTGACTTGACTATAGTCCGAAACAGTCTAAAGATAAGCTTTTTAAGCTTATGGAAAAAGATGATAAAAAGCCAGAGTAAATCATCATTACTTGTCATTTGCCTAATCTTTTATGGTTTTGTTTTCGCTCAAAATGAGAGAGTTTTCGTATCTAACTATCCTTTAGCTTATTTCACGGAGCGGATCTTAGGCAAAGAAGTTTATTTTCCAGAAATTGAGGGTGATCCTGCTTTTTGGGAACCCAACCAAGAAGATATCGCTAAAATCCAAGCAGCTGATCTCATTTTGTTAAATGGTGCTAGCTATGAAAAATGGCAAACAACGGTTTCTTTGCCTCTTTCAAAAGTGGTTGAAACGGCTGATGCTTTTTCTGATCAATTTATTGTGGTTGAAAATGAAGTGACGCATAGTCACGGAAGCTCTGGTGAACACAGCCATGCAGGTACGTCTTTTACGACTTGGCTTGATTTTAATCAAGCTAGTAGGCAGGCAGAAGTCATTAAAGATGCCCTCATCGAAGCAAATATCGGCTCGGAAGAAGCATTGACAAAGCAGTTCAATGCACTCAGAGATGACCTTTTGTCACTAGATGCTCGTATGGTTGAATTAAGCAAAGGTCACGAAGATGAGCCTTTGATTGCTTCTCACCCTGTTTATCAGTACTTAGCCAGGCGCTATAACTTAAATATCAAGGTGGTACATTGGGAGCCCGATGTTTACCCGAGTGACGATCTTTGGGTTGAGCTCGAGCGCCTTCTGCTAGACCAGCCTGCTAAGTGGTTTATTTGGGAGAGCGAGCCTTTGGCTGAAAGTGTTAAAAAGCTAGAAAGTATGGGGCTTAAAAGTGTGGTGTTTGATCCTACTGGAAATCGCCCAACAAACGGTGATTTTTTAACCGTAATGAAAAGTAATCTTGAGAGTCTAAGGACGATCTTTGAATCCAGATAACTTCAAACTGAGTTATAAGAATTTTCAGTTAGCGCTTAGGTGGTTATGGACTATTACCTACCGTTTTTATCATCTTACTTTTTTAAGCTGGCTACCCCTAGCTAAGGCTGGAAACCTATACCGATGATTAAAGTTACTGGGCTCGAGTTTCGCTACCCTAAAACGAATTTTTGCCTCACTATGCCTTTGTTTCAAGCAAATTCGTCGCAGGCTAGCGCTTTGATTGGCCCCAGCGGATGTGGCAAAACAACTTTTCTTCAGCTCATTTCGGGTTTACAAACTTTACAAAAGGGCGAAGTTCATATTGATGGTCAGACAATAAATCTCCTCTCAGATCGAGATAAGCGTCTTTTTCGCATTTCTAAGCTTGGCTTTATTTTTCAAGATTTTGGTCTTCTAGAGTATTTAAATGTACTAGACAATATTTTGCACCCTTATCGTATCAATCATAAGCTCGAGCTGACTCGTGCTATTAAAGACCGCGCTAAAGAATTAGCAAGTCAACTAGGGCTTTCAGATAAGCTCAAACGATATCCAAAACAACTATCTCAAGGAGAAAAGCAACGTACGGCTATTGCTCGGTCGCTAATAAATCAACCCAAACTTCTTTTGGCAGATGAACCCACAGGAAATTTAGATCCAGAAAACAAACACGCTATCCTTGACTTGCTGCTTAACTATGTAAACGAATATCAGGCAAGTTTGATTGTGGCTACCCATGACCATCAGCTTTTAGACCGTTTTGATCAAATCGTCGATTTTAGAACGATGTCCTTAGAAACCAAAGAAGCAAATGTAGACCTATCCTTATGAGAGCATTAAAGAATAGTTCCTATATCGCCTTTGCGTATCTAAAATTTCACTGGCTAAGGACGATAATGCTTTGTCTTTCTTTAGCTCTCATAGGCTTTGTGCCCTGGTTCCTAAATTTAGCCTTAAAAGAAACGCAAAAACGCTTAACCGCTCGAGCGGAGACAAACGCTCTTGTTTTAGGCTCAACGGGGAGTGCGCTCGAGCTGGTATTAAATAGTCTTTATTTTAATAAAGAAATGCCAGCAACTATACCTATGCAAGCTGTTACCGACATCAACAAATCAAAGCTTGCATACGCTATTCCGCTAAATACCTTTTATCATGCTGGTGAATTTACCATTGTGGGAACCAGCCTCGATTATTTTGCATTTCGTAAACTAAAGATTAACCAAGGTCGCCAGATAGGGATAATAGGGGAGACAGTTATTGGAGCAAATGTTGCTGCCAAAACAGGACTTAGTTTAGGAGACAAACTGATTTCCTCCCCTGATAATGTTTTTGATATTTCAGGAAGTTACCCCTTACAACTTGAAATTACGGGCATCCTAGAAAAAACAGGTTCCGCTGATGATGATGTAGTCTTTGTCGATGTTAGAAGCACCTGGATTATGGCAGGTTTAGGACATGGTCATGAGGATATAGCGAGCTTAAACGATCCCAGTATCATTCAAGAAAATCAAGCAGGAAACCTTGTTGCCAACGCCAACGTAAAGACCTATACCGTAATTACCAAAGAAAATCTAGCCAGTTTTCACTTTCATGGCGATGAGAGTCAATTTTCCTTAAGTTCAGCTCTCGTTATTCCAAAAAATGACCGTAATGCCACCTTGCTTTTAGGCCGCTATCTGGGTGACTCAGCCCTGCAACTGCTCGAGCCTGCTGGAATTGTCCAAAATTTGTTATCTACCCTTTTTAGAATCAAACGCGTTCTGGAGGCAGTTGTTTGGATCGTCATTTTTTCTACTGTCTTAACCATGATCTTAGTTTTTGTCTTATCTCTTAGATTAAGGTCTAAAGAACTTAATCTATTGTTTCAGTTGGGAAGTAGTCGGAATGCAATAGCAGGTTTTGTTTTTTCTGAAATGGCCATTATTGCCTTGGGTAGCCTTGCTTTGGCAAGTTTACTACTGATACTTTCTGGACTTTTTAGGGAACACCTAATTATGCAGCTTATTGCCAAGTAGAATCCTAATAAAATAGCTATTTACCGTACGCTTATAGCGCTATGATAAATCATGATAGAAAAAATTAGGCTAAATGGTACGGAGTTGTGGCTCGAGCACACAGGTCAAGGTCATCCGCTCCTTTTTATTCACGGATTCTCTCTGGATTCTCGCATGTGGGATGATCAATTTGAAGCCTTTAAAGACGACTACCAGGTTATTCGCTATGATCTTCGTGGATTTGGAAAATCCGCTTTACCGACAGAAAGTTATCGACATAGTGAAGACCTGCTGGCAATTCTTGACTATCTAAATCTAGACAAAGTCACTCTTATCGGTCTTTCAATGGGTGGTGGGGTAGCTCTTGACTTTGCGATCAGCTACCCAAATCGCTTGGCGTCGCTGGTTTTGGTTGACAGTGTTTTAGAAGGGTATACGTTTT
>JAHEBB010000399.1 GCA_024642575.1 Trueperaceae bacterium
CTTTTGTATTCAGCTTTTGTCCCCCACTTAGCACTATTTTATAAAATAGGTCTTCCTCTAAATAAAGTGGATCTATTCTCTTTACAAATTTTGCGGTAGATAATGTAAGCTTGGTGACTTTTAGTTTAGAGTATTGATCAAATTTTGAAGTTAAGACATTTTACATTTTGATTATTCGTGCGTTTGCCAAATCTAATGAATGTAACTACTTATAGATGGATTAAGTAAGAACATTTATTTGGAGTAGGACATCCGCCAAAAGGTGGTAGGTTTTCTCATTTTGAGCACATAGACTAAAGGGGTTATGGAGAACTTATGAACGAACTCGAGCTTGTCAAACTTGCCGAAAACCCCGATCCGCGTGCGCCTTGCTTGCTACTTATTGATACTTCTGCCTCAATGTCTGGTAACCCAATCAATGCCCTAAATGATGGTCTTCGCACCTTTTATCAAGATGTCATGCGGGATGAACTTGCGCGCCGCAGAGTTGAAGTCGCCGTGCTTAGCTTTGGACATGGGGGCGTAACCGTACAGCAAGATTTTGTGACCGTAGATGACTGGACGCCGACTGACTTAAAGTCAGGGGGGTCTACGCCGATGGGTGAAGCGATCGATAAAGGGCTCGAGCTACTTAGAGGCCGAAAGGACATGTATAAAGCTGCTGGTTTGCAGTATTACCGCCCCTGGGTCTTTTTGATTACCGATGGGGAGCCAACCGATACTTGGCAAGACGCTGCCAAACGTATGCAAGATGAAGATGCTGCTAAAGGTCTGGTCTTTTTTTCCGTAGGCGTCGAAGAGGCAAACATGATGAAACTGGCTCAGGTTGCCTCACCATCAAGACCTCCTTTAAAACTTAAAGGCTTACAATTTGCCGAGCTTTTTCTCTGGCTTTCGCAGTCGCAGCAGCGTGTTTCTCACTCGAGGGTTGGCGATCAACTGGCCTTGCCACCCATTGGTTGGGCTGAGGTAGGAACTTAAAAACTCAGATGTGGCAGACCCTTGCTGCTTCGGTTAGAGGCAGCCATCATGTAAAACAAGGCAAAGGTAATGAGGATGCGTTTTCGCTTGCTTCATCCTTAAGGGATGAGCTTTGTCTGGTGGTTTCAGATGGGGCTGGCTCGGCCAAGAGTGGGGCAGAAGGCTCGAGCTTTCTAAGTAACAAAATGCTCGAGCTTTTTGCTACTTACACGATGCCAGCTTCTAGGCTTGCGCTCGAGTGTGATGGGCTGGCGTTACTCTATGAACTTAAATGTGAACTGAATGTTCTTGCCAAAAGTAGCGAGCGACCCGCGCGTGATTTTGCTGCTACCTTACTTGCGGTTATGGTTGGCGCGCATTACACTGTTGCTCTGCAAATAGGTGATGGCGCAATCGTTGGACAGATGGCCACGGGCGAAATTCAGTTTTTAACCCAGCCTTTTCACGGAGATTACGCCTCTGAAACCATTTTTGTCAGCTCCAAGGATGCACTGGCTCAGGCATCGGTTGCCGTTTATCCTTCAGATGAGCTAAAAGGATTGGCGCTTTTAAGTGATGGGCTCGAGCCTGTTGCTTTGCAGCAGGGTAAACCCTTTCAGGGCTTTTTTGAGCCTATGTTTGCATTTGCCAAAAATGCAGGGGATGTTCAGGAAAAAGCAGCAAGTCTGAGCCATTTTTTAGATACAGAGCGCATCAATGCGCGTACGCATGACGATAAAACCTTAGTGCTTGCTGTTCGCTGATGATGGAAAGTGTTTTTGATGATAAAGGAAAAAGGCTCGAGCTGGGGCAAGAGTTAGGGCGTGGCGGAGAAGCCACCGTATTTCGGCTAGTACACGACAGACACAGAGCCCTCAAGCTCTACCATAAACCTGACGCTGAGCGCGCCCAAAAGCTTAGGGTGATGCTTGAAAACCCTCCCCATGACCCAACCAGAGAAGCAGGGCATATTTCGATTGCTTGGCCCGAGGCATTGGTCCATGACCGAGAAGGGCGCGTGATTGGTTTCATCATGCCGCTTTTAGACATGAATCGCTCACTGGCGCTCCATCAAATTTATAACCCTAAGATTAGGCGGCAGCGAGCGCCAGGGTTAAATTGGCGCTATTTGCTACGCATTGCTAGAAATCTTTGCACTGTTGTTTCGGCTTTGCATGAGCGTGGCTATATCATTGGTGATCTCAACGAAAGCAATATAGTGGTGACGGATCGCGCTTTGGTAAGCCTTGTCGATTGTGATTCGATACAAGTAAAAGAGGGGCGTAAGGTGTACCGCTGTAAAGTTGCCAAAGCCGAATATACCGCGCCAGAACTGCATAACAAAGACTTTGACAAAGTAATTCGCAATGAAAACCATGACAATTTTGCCCTTAGTATTTTGCTCTTTTTACTCCTGATGGAAGGAGTACACCCCTTTGCAGGTATTTTTAAAGGCGAGGGCGACCCTCCTGGGCTGGTAGATAATATTGCTGCGGGCCATAGTCCTTATTTGCAAACGATTTTGAAACCTGCTTTGTTAGCACCACCGTTTGGGCATTTACCTGCGTCACTCAGGCGCTTGTTTCGCAAAGCCTTTGTCAGGCAAGTCTGGTTTCCCCGACCAAGCGCCAAGACCTTTAAAGCTGAACTTGAAAGACTCGAGCAGAATTTACGAATGTGTACTCAAAATGGGCAACATGTTCACTTCAAAACGCTCAAAGTCTGTCCCTGGTGTGAACGGGTTGAAAAATTAGGGCTCGAGTCTTACCCAGCTTTGGCAATACCTTATCAGGAAATCATTCAGGTTGAACCCAACCCCAAATTATTGAATAAAGGTTTCTGGCCCTGGATAAAACGATTACCCTTTACGGGGTTGAGTTTTGTTTTGCTTACGGGTACTTTTGGCTATGGTCTTTTACTAGGTTTGCCAAAATGGTTTGACTTGGGTTCTTTAGAAGCAAGCGGGCTTGCATTACTAAGTTTCATGTTACTAAGTTTTGGGGGCTTAGGGCTTGGTTTTTACTTCACCAGAAAAAAGGCTGAGTTTGTTTTTTACTTGTACAGGCTCGAGCGTGTTGTTGTTGCCATTTATTCAGCCACATTGCTCGTTTTTACGGTTCACTTTGTTATTAGCAAACTTAAGCCCGTACAACTAACCTTTCTGACCTGGGTCTTAGGTCTAGCTTCGCTATGGCTTTTTCTATTTTATCTGGTCTGGTATTTACAAAAGCGCTTACAAGCAGATTAAATTCACCATTTTGCATAAAACTTTGCATTTATGCCGTTTGTTAGGGCAAATTGTGCAAGGTTAATCTTCACTTTTACCAAAATCACCTTGCAAGAAACCCTAAATGGCAAATTTATTGCCATTAGTCTTAGTTTTCCGTTTCATTTTGTAAAGTGTATTATATAAAAGTTAATAATGAATATTTTTAAATATACAAATAGTAGATATTATGACTTATTTAAAAAATTGAATAAATTAAAACTGCATTTAGTAAATTTATACTTGACAAAATGTAAAATGAGTCATTATCCTAATATCAAGTCATCAGCAACAGATGACGTTTACCTAGGAGGTAAAAGAATGAATAGACGCAAATTTGGGGTAATAAGTTTACTTGTGTCCCTAGGATGTCTTGCCTTCGCCCAAGATGCAGAACTCGCCGACAAAGTTACTGCGCTCGAGGCAAGCCTGGCTGAAACAAATTTTGCACTAGATACACTCTCACTGCTTTTTTATGCGGTACTGGTTGCCTTTATGCAACCTGGATTCGCGCTTTTAGAAGCAGGTTTACATAGTGCAAAAAACGTCGTCAATATCTTTATGAAAAACATTGCCGACTTTGTGGTTGCTGGTTTAGCCTACTGGGCAGTTGGTTTTAGCATTATGTATAGCGCCCCCTTATTTATTCGAGGTTACGAAGCTGGTTGGGTGCCTGGTCAGGCTGACTTCTTCTTTCAATTGGTTTTTGCTGCTACTGCTGCGACTATTGTTTCAGGCGCTATTGGTGGACGCATGAAGTTTACTGCCTATCTTATTTTTTCTGCGGTGATGACCGCATTTATTTATCCTTTTATGGGCTCTTGGAAATGGGGCGGTGGCTGGTTAGATCAAATGGGCTTTGCTGATTTTGCAGGTTCATCACTGGTGCATGCGGTAGGTGGTTTTGCTGCCCTGGGCGCTATTCTTGCCATTGGCCCTCGTTTAGGTCGCTATGCTGGTAACACCATAAAGGCTATGCCCGGTCATAATATGGCCCTGGCAGGTTTAGGTGTATTCCTACTATGGATAGGTTGGTTTGGTTTTAACCCTGGTTCGCAGTTAGCTTTTTCTACTGCCGCAGATTCAACCACGGTTGCCGACATTTTTATCAATACCAATCTGGCTGCTTCAGCTGGCGCTTTAGCTGCCATGATTTTGTCTTGGATACTCTTTAAAAAGCCTGATTTTTCTATGACAGTTAACGGTGTTTTGGCAGGTTTGGTAACGATCACTGCGGGGTGTGATGTTATTGTTGGTGGCTGGGCAATTGTTGCGGGTGCTATTGGGGGTATTTTGGTTGTTCTGAGCGTGCTTATGTTTGATCGCTTAAAAATTGATGACCCTGTAGGCGCTGTGAGTGTACACGGTATTTGCGGTGTCTGGGGAACCATTGCAGTAGGTATCTTTGGTGGCGCTAACCTAGGTGTTCAGGTCTTAGGAACGCTGGTTTACGCTGTAGGTGCTTTTGCTTCAGGTTATGTTGTCTTTATGATTCTTAAATACACTGTTGGTATTCGTGTAACGGCTGAAGAAGAGGTTCGTGGTCTTGATATTGCCGAGCATGGTATAGAAGGCTACAGTGCGTCTGATTATGTTGGCAACCCGGTTGTTCTTAGTGCGGTTGCTGGTGACTGAGTCCTTTCCTTGCGCTTTTTGGCGCAATCCCTTTTTTGGAGGTAAGCTATGAAACTAATAACTGCTGTTATCAGACCCGATAGACTCCCAAATGTTAAAGAAGCCCTGTTTAAAGCGGGTGTCAGAGGTATTACCA
>JAHEBB010000400.1 GCA_024642575.1 Trueperaceae bacterium
ACCTTCGTGTAAAAGCCCATAAAAAGTAGCAAGCGTATGCTCGAGCTTATAGAGCAAACAATTCAAGTCCACTGGCAAAATATCAGCGGTAACAATCGTGCCTAAATTTTGTGGATCAAGACACCAGCGCGAACTAAAATCCCAGCCTGATTCTGCGCCAGCGCGTAAATGACGGTAAACCGTTTCAGGCTCACGTCCACTCGTACTTGCAAGATGTAAATCCTCTTTATGCGCTTCCTGACGGGGCAAAGTTGAACTGTCCCAGTAGTGATTTAAGATGACACCCTCTGCTAGCTGAACGGTGCGACTGTCTTGCATCCAGAAGGCGTGTTCTTTTTCCAAAGCAGGCAGATACTGCGCCATATGCTCTAGCCCGTTTTCTTTTTGCTGATAAACGTTTTGCCAGAGCAGCTCGAGCATTAGACTTAAAAAAGGCGGCTGCGAGCGCGTAGCAAAATACCAGCGGTTGCCATTAGGAATAAGTCCCAAACGCGATTGCAAATCAATCAGGTTTTGAATCATGGCTTCTATCAGCGCAAATTCACCGATATCTGCCAGACCAAGCATGGTGAAATAGCTATCCCAGTAGAAAATCTCGCGAAACCGACCCCCAGGTACGATATAAGGATGCTTAAGCGGAATCAGCGTGTCATAGGCTACATGGTCGTCAACTTCACGGCGTAACCGTGGCCAAAGGCTCGAGATATAGCTTTCGACACTTAGCAAATCTAGCGGATAACGGCTGCCGTCTTGGGCAGCTAGAGGCAGAGAAAAATGCTCTTCAACAAAGGCTTTTAAATGAAAGGCTTCACTATCTTTTTGTGATAAATAAGCTGCCCTGATGAGTTCGGGGTTTCGTTTGGGAAGGGCGTCCACAAAGGTTTTAGAATCTTTAAACAGGCCAGAGGTCTGCACCCGTTCAAAGAGTTCACCTTCCATTTGAATAAGAAAAGGGCGGCTAGGTGTCATACCTTATTTGAGCAAGTTTAAACGCAACTGTCTAGGGTTAAACTGCTTTTATGATAGCAAATTTATTTTTGAAACCAGCTTCCAATAGATAAAAAGTCTGCTTAGCACGTTATATCTCAAATGAGCTAAGCTTAACAGATAATACCTGCTATAGCTCGAGCAGCGTTGTAACCGTACGCCAATTTCGGGCAGTTACCGAAACACCAAGGAGCCGCTCCACTTTCTCAGCAAGCTTTGAGCGCCCAATGCCTTCTGGGGCATAGAGGTAAAATACTTTGTCTATGAGCCTGAAGGCTTCGCTATCTTTTTTGAGCTTTTCCAAAGCTGTTAAATCAGGGTTTTTAGCATGCTCTGCCAGGAAGTAAAGATGCAGCGTTTTGGGTTCGTCTGTAGCCTCAGGAAAGGGATTTGCTGTTGCGGCTTGTTGCAGTTCATCTAGCTCGAGCACAAAAACGCCTGGCTTAAAGCCCTTCCTCTCTTTGATAGCCTCCGACAAGATTTCAGCTAACTGGGTTTTATCCGTTTTGTTTGTATGAAACAGGGCATTGCCGCTTTGAATATAGGTTTTGACCTTTTCTAAGCCTAAGTCCTGCATCAGGTTTACGAGTTCTGCCATCGGCAGCTTGTTATTTCCCCCAACATTGATGCCTCTAAGTAAAGCAATAAAGCCGGGCAAATTTAGACCGGTAAACCTGTTGCTTCGGGAAAACCTAGCATTAGGTTTAAATTTTGCACTGCCATACCACTAGCACCTTTGCCCAAATTATCCAAAATGGCGACCAGCAAAACATGACCGCTCGGATGTTCAACCACGGACAGTTCAATGCGATTGCTAAAGTTACAGACTTCAGGATTAAAGGTGGTTTCGCTGATCTCAGGCTCGAGCTTAAGGGGCAGCACCTTAACAAAGGTTTCCCCCTCATAGCGACTAGCCAAAACTTCTTGAATCTTAGCTCCCGTCCAACCAGCTTGCAAAAGCGAGGCATGAAGCGGCACCTGCACCCGCATACCACAGAAAAAAGGGCCAACCGCAGGTAAAAACTGGGGTTCTTGTGCCAAACAAGCATAAGCCATCATTTCAGGAATGTGCTTGTGTTTACGCCCAAGGGCGTAAGGTGACTCATAAGGCAAACCTTTAAGCCCGCTAGCTTCAGACTGCCATGTTTCAATCATGGATCGCCCGCCCCCAGAAAACCCTGACAGCGCATGGGTACTTATAGGAACATCCCTCGCAATAGCCCCTGCGTCAATGAGAGGTCTGGTAAGTAGGATAAAGCTCGAGGAATAACAACCAGGATTAGAGACCAGTTTGGCACTGGCAATTTTTTCTCTTTGACCCTTTGCCAGTTCAGGAAGGCCATAAACCCAGCCTTTGCTAACACGGTGAGCTGAGCTGGCGTCAATTAGTCTGGCGTCTTCTCCTTCTATCCATTTGGCTGCTTCTTTAGCTGCTTCATCGGGCAAGCAAAAAAGGGTGATGTCTGACGAGAGCATGTAGTCACGGCGAGCTGATTCATCTTTGCGCAAAGCTTCTGGAATGGTGACCAGCTTAATGTCTTTGCGCTCTGCTAACCAGTCGCGAATCCGCAAACCTGTCGTTCCTACATGACCATCAATGTAAACTTTTGGCAAATTCATGCTTATAACAATACACCAAAAGCCTAAAAAGCACGTTTAAGATTTACCAAAACCTGCTTCCCTGGCTTTGACAATGGCTTTTGCTCGGTCAATGACCTGTAATGCCCAAAAGATATGTGAATCTGGGTTCTCCTTAGAGAGGAGTTTTCCCTCGAGCTATTTTGACTTTTAAATTTATAAACATTAGCGTTGAGCGCTAGATCAAGCTGAATCATAAATATCGCAGTGCTTTATGATTTTGACCTTGCCGATGAAGTCGTGTTCAGTTTCTCAGCCGTAGGCTAGCAGAATCGCCGTGCCTACCAAAGCTCAAAACTTAAAGGCGAAGCCGTACGCGATTGGGGGAGTATGCTCCAACAGATTTTATTTTTTCTTTCAGTTTAGTATTAGCCTCTGACTATGACAGATAGCATGTGAATATCTGCTTGACAAAGTTGAACCTATAGCCTACTATATCAACTATCGATATATCAAGCTCTGTTATAGAAGGGTATATGCCATGACGCAAATCAAGTCAATGCAGCCTATAGATTTATTACCTCTGACGCCAGCTGTCTTTCATATTCTTTTAGCCTTAGTAGACGAAGAAAAACATGGCTATGCCATCATGAAAGAAGTTGAAGTTAATACTGAAGGTCAATTTAAGATGGGACCAGGTAGCCTTTATGGCTCGATCAAAAAAATGCTCGAGCTAAACCTCATTGAAGAAACAGATGAGCGCCCTGACCCTGAAATGGATGACCAACGAAGACGCTACTACAAACAAACAGCTTTTGGGGTGAAGGTGCTAAAAGCAGAACTGGGTCGTTTTTCTAGTCTAATGCAAGTTGCTAAAAACAAAGGAGCCTTGGGAGGAATCTAAGGAGAACATAATGAAGCTGCTGCCAAGTTTAAAACCATCCGTAGCTCTTTACCAAAGTTTACTCATTCTTTACCCTAAAGCTTATAGACATGAATACGGCCCCCATATGGTTCAAGTCTTTGCTGACCTTTTACACGACGCTTCTAAGCAAGGCGTGCTAGGGGTTGTGCAGATCTGGCTAATGACAGTTCTTGACCTTGTAAAAACGGTTATCGAGGAACGTTCTAAAGGAGGCATTCGCATGACCAAAGCTGGTTTTACTTTGCTGAGTAGTTTTCTTTTGATGGTTGCAGGGGTCTTTTGGTTGCCTGTTGGTTATGGGCAATTTGAGCAGTATTGGGAAGACCCCTTTGGTGGCCCAGATATTCTTTTTGAAATTGGTCAGAAGTTTATGGGCCCAGCCATGCTGCTTGTTGCTCTTGGCTTGCTTGGATTTAGCCTTCATTACAGTAGCCGACTTTCAGCTTGGGCAAAAGCTAGTTTGAGAACCTCTAATGCCGTCATTGCCTTAGTGGCTATATTGGGCATAGCCGGTGATTTCTCACTGCTTCCAAAGACTTGGGAATGGGCATGGTATTTCTTTTTAATTGGAATGATTATCCATCTTATGGGTATTTTTATGTTAGGCATTTATGCTTTACGGCATCACTTATTACCCCGATTTAATGCTGCGTTTCTTTTGATAAGCCTTCCCTTGGTTGTTTATATGCTAGTAGGTTTAATTTATGAGCTCATACAAAAAACTTCTCCCCCGTCACACTTTGGCAATATGTTAAGTGCAGCTTCTATGATTGCTATGGGTATAGGTTGGTTCCTAATTGGGTTTATCTTTTTTAGAGATATGACCCTCAACAATAAACTACAGCCGTCTTTATAAATTCAGAGCTTGGTTTCAAAAGTTTAAAACTTGAAACAAAAGGAGAAGGTATGAAAAAAGTTGGTTTTGCACTTTCAGGTTTTATAATTCTAGCGTTTGTTTTCGCCCCAGTTGTACGAACCCCATCAGCAGAAGGGGCAGCGGTTTACTTTATTAACCTAAGTAAGGCTGACACTGTAAAAAGCCCAGCCTTAGTGCAGTTTGGCTTAAAAGGGATGGGGATTGCGCCAGCAGGGGTACAGTTTGAAAACACAGGCCATTTCCATATGCTTATTGATACAGATGCAAATACCCTTGATATGACTATGCCTTTACCAAGCACAGATAATGTCAAGCATTTTGGTAAGGGGCAAACAGAGACAATGCTCGAGCTTTCACCTGGAGAGCACACACTGCAACTACTGCTAGGCGACTTCTCACATATACCCCATGACCCCCCTGTCATGTCTGAAAAAATCACGATTACCGTTACAGACTAATTATGACAAGCCTCAAGCATTCTTCTCGCTGGCATAGCTGGGCAGATCGATTAGGAGAATGGAGTTTTCGCCTTATTGTCATGAGCCTCTCAATTTGGCTCATTTTAGGTTTGTTAGCAGCTATTTTTGGTGGACCTCTAACTAATCTGGGTAGTGGTTTTGGAGGTGTTTG
>JAHEBB010000401.1 GCA_024642575.1 Trueperaceae bacterium
TAAGCTCCAGGTAGCCAACAGGTTTTTGCAATGATGACAATAGTGACCTCTTTGAAAACCAAACTAACCTAGTTTTACATACTCACTTAATGCTTTGGCAGATTGTTGTTACGCTTTATAGTTTTGTTGCTGGCAAGAGGGCTCGAGCCTTTGATAATCAAAAACGGATTTGAAAGCATATTGCTCAGCAAACCCGTTTTCTCTTTATAGCACGTTTTGAGGCTAGTCAGGCTTAGCCTGCATAAGGCTTAACCCAATGCCTGTTCTATTCGGAAATCCCTTCCAGTAGGTATGCCCTTTTGTAATTTGACCCGCAGAATCCGTAGACCAAATGCCGTCTTCAGCTCTTTCGATAATATCTAGGTAGGAGGCAAGGTTGGCATCATCTTTGAGGTATTTACCAAAAAATGCTGTGGCAAAGTGCTGGGCTATATTGTTCATGCGTACGTTATCCCAAACGGGGTCATTGTAGTGTTCGGCTGGGATAAAGTCGAGTTTGTCTGAGGCTTGCCAGGTTTCAAAAGGCGCAGGCATGGGAGCAGCGGCATTATGGTTGGCATTTTCAAAGGTGAGAAGGTAGCGCTCTGCGTTTATACTTAAATCGTATAGGGCTTTGGTTCCGTTTTCATATCCTGCAACATCATCAGCGTCACCTGCCATAAACATAATGGGTACTTTGACGCCTTTTAAGCCCTCTGCGTCCCAGAAGCCTGCGTTCATACCCCAAGGGGCTATGGCAATCACTGCCTTGACTCGAGCGTCAAAACTATCCTCAAAGGCCTTGTTACCTGTCTGACGTACCGCAAGAGCACCATTGGCTGGCGAAAAGCCGTATCCAACGCTTGCCTCGGTATAGCCTCCCCCTGCAACATTTACCGCGCCGTAACCACCCATCGAATAGCCAATAATGCCAGTCATATCGGTATTAACAATGCCCTTTAAAAAACTGTCTTCTTTGAGGCTTTGCTTAGTCATTTGCTCGAGCACAAAAAGCTGGTCGAGTGATCTATTAAGCAGGGTACTGGCAAAAGTTGATAGATCACTATAGGTGCTATCGGTGTGGTCAATACTTACAACCACATAGCCCTTGCTGGCAAGGTTTTCACCAAAATGACTTAAGAGAAAACGGTTTCCAGGATAGCCGTGAGAAATGATAATCAGTGGATAGGGCGCTGCACTTTGGTTGGGGCTGGCATCTCTAAGTGCAAGCCCATGAATATCTACGACGAGTTCACCATCTCGAGTCGCCACTTTATAAGTTTCGCCAGGTTTTTGGTCGGGGCTTAAACTTGCCGGATACCAGACCTCTAAAGTTAGGGGTCGGTCGTAGCTTGGGATGGTGCTACCACTGGCATTGACGATATCTAGTTGATCAGGGTGGATAAGCTCTAAGGTTTGAACCCCAATTTGATAGGGGCCTCGAGCCGTAAGTTCAGGTGAATCGGGTCGTATAAGGTCTATGCGGTTCTCGGTCATATCCTGGGCACTCACCAGACAAAGAAGGGCAAATAAGATAACGGCGAAGCGTTTTTTCATGGCATCCTGCTTTCTTTAGGTTAACGCCATCCTAACAAAGAGGCGTCATAAAAGATTGCAGCCTTGCTGACGAAAAATAACAGGTAAACAAATAGAAGGGTTCAAATAATGCTGGTTTTTCCATGCTAAAAATTTCCCCTCGCGAACACCTAGCTAAGCAAAATCGGTAGCATACCCACAGTCAAGGTGATACCAAAAAAAGAATAAGCCCCGTTTCTTGATACCGCAAGGAGGGGCTTATTAGGAATTATGTACAAAGAAAGTTTAAGTCCGAGCACTTTCGAAAGTCTTACCTAAAGCGAGGTTCAGCCTTATTTTTGCCACTCGATTTCAACTTCATCGCCACTACCCATAGCGTTCTCGAGCAGGCTCATTAACTCAGCATCAGCGCCATTTTCACGAAAGATGTCAAGCATGGCACGGTTTAACCAGTAATTCTGATCACTAAGACTTTCTTCCTCGAGCTGATCGATTAAAAACTGCAATTGAGATTCTGATATTTCGCCAATACTTGCACCTGTATCTTTATTCTTAAGGGTTACCATTTGATGACTCCTAACAGTGAGTTTAAGCCACTATACCTTGCTAAGGGCAAGGGCTTAAGAAGTTTAATCCTTAAACACTTGAGTAAACAGCCCATTAGCTGAAATGCAGGATGCTTGGTTTTTTTAAGACTAAGTATTTCCCAGATTAGGTTTTTGGAGATGAAATAACGGCCTACATTAGGGATTACCCTTTAACGTGGAATGAAAAACCAATCTGTATTAGAAGGTGCCAAATTGCTTGTAATTCTCAGGCCAACTATCCCATCGCTATTAGCTTTAATAATGTTTAGGGTATAGACAACCAGGTTCCATCCCCGTTGATAATTGAGATTATAAGTTAATGTTTGTACGTAGCCTTCTTTGAAGTTGCACCTTCCTCTGACGCTACCCTTATCAGTAGCATAGCTCCTAACTACAAAACTGTTCCCATCCTTCATCTTGGCTATACGGTAGTAAATCCCTGCTGCAAAATCAGGCTGGGTTGCTTGAACTAAAGTGCCTATGCAATTTCCAGCTTGCATAGCTACTAGGGTCACATAAGGCGAGTATTTGGTTTCTGGTTTAGTTACCTCTAGATCACAAAAAGGTGCATACCTGTAATCGTTTAAGCTGCGTAGCACCGCGACTGGAAGGAACTCTGGCAACTCAAGGGCGAAGCTTCCGCCAGGAAAAATACTACCTTTGCCAATGACCTGATGTGAGTCAAAAGGCAACGCCATAAGTTCAGACACGCCGCTATCATAGTTATTGAGTTGACCTGAAATAAACTTTGTGCTGGTAGCAGGGTAAAATGAGGGATCTCTGGTTACAGTAGGTAGGTTACAAGCAAGACAGGCTAGTGATAAGGCAAAACTCAGACTAAGTAAACTGCCATTTAATTTGAATCTTGTCATCATTTGATTTCTTTTCGCTTAGATAGGTTAAGGAAACAAGGCTTTTTGCGGTCAAAGAACTCTGTTCATTACGCCCAGCGGACAAGATGGTGTTGCAATCTCATTATGCTTCCTTCAAATGAGGTAGTTAAAGGGTAATAGACTGACTATCCATGTAAGCTATAAGCCTATGTTGCGTTTTCCTGTTGGACTTTCGTAATTTATTAAAGTGGGGTTTCCCCGCCTGCATAAGTTTGCATATGATTGGCACAGGATAACAAAAAAAGTGCAGCTTAATTTGGGGGCTGCACTTTAGTTTTTGTGTCCTAGACGGACTATCTCATGGCGGGGGCAATAGGACTTGAACCCATGGCCTGTCGTTTTGGAGACGACCGCTCTACCAACTGAGCTATACCCCCAAGGGCGACTATGGAGTATAGCAGGCTTTTATCATTCTGCCAAGAGCTAGGTTTGCATGGGTACGTTGCTTCACCTATTGGACAAGCAGAATGTGCTATAAATAATCTAATAGCTGAGTTTTCCTGGAGGAAACTATGGATCAAGTTGTACAAGAACATATGACGTTTACGTCTGCGGGCGCAAGAAAAGCCACGGAACTTTTGGCAGAGCAAAATAAGCAAAATGCAGCCATACGGGTTTTTGTAAAATCAGGTGGCTGTAGTGGTTATAGCTATGGCATGGCTATTGATGAAAAATCGCTCGAGGGTGACAGGACATTTGAGGTTGAAGGTGTCAAGTTAGTTGTTGATCCGGCGAGTTGGCCACTTTTAAAAGGCTCTGAAATCGATTATGTTGAAAATATGATGGGTGGCGGATTTAACGTTATAAATCCAAATGCTACCAGTTCATGTGGCTGTGGTCATTCCTTCCGTACTGATGGCAATGCCGCTCCTGATTCAGAAGGTTCTGCAAGCTGCCATTAATTTAAATTTTTAGATTTAAAGCCCCATTACATTAATGTAATGGGGCTTTTTTATAGTTAAAAGGTGGTTGAACTTTACAGATTCAGCTTGGAGTGGCGGTTTGTTCGAAATATAAGCAACCTCTGGCGTTGGAAAATTGTGACATTTACTACCTATAAGCCAAAGGGGGCAGTTTCTTATTTTTTACACAATGCTCAAATCTAATTCATTGCTTTATCTTCAAAAATCATTAAAGTAAGACCAGTGAAGCGCCTCACCGTGGAAGGGTATTGGCTAAAAAGCGGTCAATTTATCATCATTTAAACTTCATTCAGAAGAAAAATGTGAAAAAATCGACATTCAACCTAAAAAACGCGCTAAACTAGGTGCAGATTTAGGAATTTGAGGAGCCAGGATGCCAAACCCAAAAGAGCTCGAGCTAATTGATCAACTATTAGATAGCAGTCGGAAACTGGCAAAATATGTTGATGAATTGCCAACCGAACATAAAGACCTTGCCATTGCGATTAAGAGCAAGTTCAATCAGTTACTCAATCAAGCCTTAGATATTTATTTTAATAGTGAAAACAAAGTGGGAGAGCTGGCAACCGTTCTGATTGAAGTTCATCATTTGTTAGATACTCACGCAGAACCAGAAGTTATATATAACCATCTTGTCGCTTAGCTTTTGTTTTCAGGTTCGGGTTGCCAGTCAAGCTCGAGCCCACCACAGCCTGAACCGGGTGAAGGCAAAGTACTAAAAAACCAAGTATTTTTTGTTTGACCAATTTCAAAGGCAATGTGTTTACCCGTAGCTGTGCGAGCAACCTGAATGGCATTGCAGGCATCTTTATTCGCAGTAACCAAAAACCTGTCATTTCTTGCAGGAATCGTTTGTCTCGGAAAATCAGCACTTAAATTTAACCAATCATAAAGCGCCAGTTTGACCTGACAGCGCGAGCCAGTCGGCTCGAGCGACTCTATGACGCCCGTTCCTGAGAAGCTATAGTCAAACGTTTCAGGATAGCCCCAAACCTGTCGGGCAAGGTTGGTAATTAAGGTTAAACCCAGCATAAGTCCAAGGAAAATCCAGATTTGACGTTGTTTCATAGTATGCTCT